>NZ_JBZAYA010000020.1:0-64962 GCF_058244265.1 Arthrobacter sp. SE2
CCACCCACACCCCACAGGGTCCAGGATCGCTCCGGAGCAACTTCCCAAACTTACCCTAACTGCCAGGATCAAGCAAATCGGCGTTTCCGCGATTCACTGCTCAACAGGGGTCCCCACCCATCCACAGCACGCTAATCAGCGCGCCATTTCCAGGCCGTTTATCAGAGGGGGTCGGTCGCTATCTTTCCGCATCAGCGGCGGCGACTCGAACTACTTTACACACCCCCAACACCAGGCGCAAATCACCCCTCAGGCGAGCAAGAACCGCGGTAATCCGGGACGGAACAGCCGGTTGCGCGCAAAAAGAAGCCGCCGGCGTCGTAATTCAGCATTGTGCCCTGCGCCACTTAATCGCAAAGCCGGAGATCCTCCGCACCAAAGCCCAGAAACGGGCGCCTTAAACGCAAGAAGGACCGGCAACCAAACGGTTGCCGGCCCTCCTAGTGCTTCTGGATTACCAGGAAGACTTGGTGATGCCCGGGAGCTCACCACGGTGAGCCATGTCGCGGAAGCGAACACGGGAGATACCGAACTTCTGGAAGGTACCGCGCGGGCGGCCGTCGATGATGTCGCGGTTACGCAGACGGATCGGGGAAGCGTTGCGGGGCAGCTTCTGCAGGCCGAGTCGAGCTTCTTCGCGTGCTTCGTCAGTCGCGTTGATGTCAACCAGGGTCTTCTTCAGCTCGAGACGCTTGGCAGCATAACGCTCAACGATGACCTTGCGCTGCTCGTTGCGAGCAATCTTGGACTTCTTAGCCATGTTTAGCGCTCCTCTCGGAATTCGACGTGCTGGCGGATCTTGGGGTCGTACTTCTTCAGGACCAGACGGTCCGGGTCGTTACGACGGTTCTTGCGGGTTACGTACGTGTAACCCGTTCCCGCAGTCGACTTAAGCTTGATGATCGGACGTACGTCCTTGTCTTTTGCCACTAGAGCTTCACCCCACGAGCCAGAACTTCGGCGACGACTGCGTCGATGCCGCGAACGTCGATGGTCTTGATGCCCTTGGCCGACAGGGTCAGCGTGACATTACGGCGCAGGGACGGAACCCAGTAGCGCTTCTTCTGGATGTTGGGGTCGAACCGACGCTTGTTGCGGCGGTGCGAGTGCGAAATGCTGTGTCCAAAGCCCGGCTCGGCTCCGGTCACCTGGCAGTTTGCTGCCATGACGACTCTCCTAAAAAATAAAATGAAACGGCAAGCAGAGTTCCTACTTCCCGTGCAATAGGCGACGTCCGCAACCAGTCCACACCGTTTTCGGTAGTTCCCGCGGGCTGGATCGCTCGACTGAAACCAGCCAATGATCACCGCTGCGGCGAAGGTAGTGGGTCCGGACAACAGGCCGGAATACTGGGCGAATACTGGAATGCACGCAACTTGAGCCCCTAACTACCGGCCCGCGGATCTCCTGTTGTTGCCAACAGTCACCGCCAACCGGAGCAATTGCACACGCTCCGCGCCACCTAGCGCCTAATAAGTCTAGGGGCTGGGGGAAATTAAGACCAATCGCGTGTATAAGAGCCAGTCCCTCAAATCATAAGCGGGGGCTAGGCCCTTCACAGGAGAACGAAAGGTTGAGAGTTCAATCTTGAGACATGAAGTCACAACTCCTCGCCTCCCCGGGCCAACGCGTGGATACACCGTCAGGCCATCCTCCAACGGCCCCGCGGCGCAATCCCACCAAGGGAAGGTTCGCTGCGCAGCATCGCCGACGCATGTTCCGGACGGACATGCTCACCGTTGCGCTGTGGGCTTCCCTTGCAGCGGCGCTTGCTTTGTGGCTCGCCGACGGCGGGATGTCGTCGGTCGGGAACCCCACCCAGGCGGTCACCGCCGTCGGGATCCTGGCCGGCCTTGCCGGCATGGATCTGGTCTTCCTGATGCTTCTCCTCGCGGCACGCCTGCCGTTCGTGGACGCCGCGGTGGGGCATGACAGGGCGTTGGAGTTCCACCGGAAGCTAGGCAAACCGGCGCTCTACCTGTTGCTGGCGCACGGACTTCTCCTGGCGACCGGCTACGGCATGGCCGAAGGCCTGAATCCCGTGAGCGAGGCGGTCGCGCTCTGGACGCTGGTACCCGATATGTGGCTGGCGTTCGTATCCATGGCATTGTTCATTGCCGTGGTGGTCACCTCGCTAGTGGCTGTTCGGCGCCGCTTCCCCTATGAATTCTGGTACTTCGTCCACCTGCTCACGTATTTGGCGGTAGCAGTAGCCCTTCCGCACCAGTTCAGTGTGGGCGGCTTGTTCGCCGAAGGCACCTGGCAGCGCTGGTACTGGCTGGCGCTCTACATTGGAACAGGCTCGGCGCTGGCTTGGTTCCGTATCGCCCAGCCGGTGATGGCCACCTACCGGCACCAGCTGACGGTTCGGCGCGTGGTGCCCCTTGCGCCCGGCGTCTTCAGCATCGAAATGAGCGGGCTGCGATTGAATGAATTGTCGGGAAACGGCGGCCGGTTCTTCGTGTGGCGCTTCCTCGCTCCCGGCATGTGGTGGCAGGCGCATCCGTTCAGCCTGTCCGCGGAACCACAGGTGGGGAAATCATCGCGGCAGCCCACCTTGAGGATCACCGTCCGGAATCTGGGTGCCGGTTCGGCCCGCCTCGCTTCCCTCAAGCCGGGGACGAAAGTTGCTATCGAAGGACCATATGGGGTCTTCAGTACGGCAGCCCGTAGCCGGGACCGCGTCGTGATGATAGGGGCAGGAATCGGGATTACTCCCCTCCGGGCGCTCCTGGAATCCACTCCTTTCGCGCCAGGTCAGGCGACGGTCCTGTTGCGCGGCAGCAGCGAGGAAGAGCTATTCCTCGGAAACGAGATCCTCGAATTGTGCCGGAAGCGTGGTGCGACACTCTTCCACTTGACGGGCCCGCGGTCCGCGAATCCTCAAAGCGCCTGGCTTCCCGCTTCTGCTGGCACCTCGCGGCTACGGGACTTTGTGCCGGACATAGCGGACGCCGACGTTTACGTTTGTGGTCCGACAGCTTGGGGGCGCCAGGTGCTGGCTGAGGCGAAAAGGTCCGGCGTGCGGGAGGAGCAACTCCACTACGAAAGGTTTGACTGGTGAGACTCAGGGCAGGAATTTCAGCAGCGCTAGCGTCCGCGGCAATCATCGTGGTCGGCTGGCAGGCAGGCACGCAGGTAACGGAGTCCAACGCGTCGGCGGTCACCACCTCTTCCACAGGAAACACAGGCGGAACCAGTACGGGCTCGACGGCGAATGGAACCTCCGGGAGCAGCGCTTCCGGATCGTCCTCGGGAACCGGAGCCGGCTCCACTTCCAGCACAGGCTCCAGTTCCGGCGCGGGCTCGAGTTCCAGCTCCACCTTGGGAGCCACGGCCAAGGCCGGCGGCACCTATGCAGGAACCGCAGTGGAGACCCGCTTCGGAACAGTCCAGGTCCAGGTAACCATCAAGGCCGGCGTCATCACGGATGTCACAGCCCTGCATCTGACTGACCAAGAGCAACGATCCGTCCAGATCAGCGCCAGGGCGGCACCCCTTCTGCGATCCGAGGTGCTGAGCGCCCAGTCGGCCAACGTGCAGACCATCGGCGGGGCCACCTTTACCAGCGAGGCCTATCTGACATCGTTCCAGGCAGCCCTCGATGCAGCCCATTTCTAAGCCCCACGGGCACGGACAAGGCAGCGCGGAGCCCTGCCTTCGTTCCCGCACGTTCACCAGCATGGGCACCGTGGTGAGCCTCGCGATCCCAGCTGCTCCAGGGACGGCCCCCCAAGCTGCGGTGGAAGAACTCGAGGCGGCCACCGCCGTCGTCGAGCAGTTGTTCAACAGGCTGGACCGGACGTTTAGTCTCTACCGTCCCGACTCAGAGGCGAGTGCGATGGCGCGCGGCGAGCTGGCCCTGATGGATGCCTCGACGGACGTACGCCGGCTCTATGTCGAGGCGACAGAATGGCGCACCCTCACGGAAGGTGCGTTCACGGCGGAACGGCCCGACGGCGTCGTCGACTTGTCGGGGATCGTCAAGGCACATGCCATCCGGGAAGCCGGAACGTCGTTGCTCGCACTGGGCCTGAAGGATTGGTGCCTCAATGCGGGCGGGGACGTGCTGGTGAACGGTTCGCCGACGCCGGGCGGCGCGCAGTCGTGGCTCGCGGGGATCGTTGACCCGGAGGATCGGACGACGCTCCTGACCGCGTTTCCGCTCAGTAAGGCGCGCAAGCACGCGCT
Source organism: Arthrobacter sp. SE2 (assembly GCF_058244265.1). NCBI lineage: Bacteria > Bacillati > Actinomycetota > Actinomycetes > Micrococcales > Micrococcaceae > Arthrobacter > Arthrobacter sp. SE2. The sequence goes on from NZ_JBZAYA010000020.1 coordinate 4,192, forward strand.
CGCGACCTCAGGAACCAGCGAACGCGGCCACCACATTTGGTCCGCCGGCCTCCCGGCGACACGGGACGAGCGGTTCCGCCAGGTTTCGGTGGCAGCCACCGACATCATCACGGCCGATGTCCTGGCCACCGCCATCATGGCCGGCGGCGCCCGGACCCTCACGCTGGCGACCTCCCACTGGGACGTGGACGTGCTCGCGGTGAACAACGACGGCGGACTGCTCGCCACGCCCGGTTTCCGGAACCTCGCTGCTCAGAACGGCTAAGGCTTGATCAGCTGGGGATACTTCGGGCTGAGGCCGTCTCCGGAAGACTTCCCCGTAACGCGGCGGACGACCCACGGGGCGGCATGTTCACGGGCCCAACGCGCATTGGCCCGCAACGCTTCCACCCGCGCAAGCTGCGGTTGCGGGACGGGAGGCGGGACCTCGAGGGAACCTTCGTGCTCCAGGACCGCCAGGACCCTGTTGGCCATGTTGATGTGACCAGCAGCGGACATGTGCATCCGGTCCTGCGCCCACATGTGCCAGTCGTGGTATTCGCTGAAGCGCCAATAGTCCACCAGCAGCGCACCGTGGTTTTCGGCGATTTCCCGCAGCAATTCGTTATAGATCGCGGTGCGTCCGCGCATGGTGCCGAAAACCTTGGAACTGCGGGCATCGAAACCCGTAAAGAGAAGCAACGTAGCGCCGGTGGCACTTAGTTTCTCGATGCCGGCTTCGTAGTCCTCCATGAGCCTGTCGATATCGACCTTGGGGCGGAAGATGTCGTTCGCTCCCGCGTACAGGGTCACCAGCGTCGGTTGAAGCGCGACGGCGGCGTCCACCTGCTCTGCCATGACTTGCCGGAGCTTCTTGCCGCGGATGGCCAGGTTGGCGTAACCGAAGTTGTCGTTGCTTTGGGCCAACTGATGGGCAACCAAGTCCGCCCATCCCCTCACTCCGTTGGGGCGCGAGGGGTCGGCGTCGCCAAGTCCTTCGGTGAACGAGTCACCCAATGCCACATACCGAGCGGAAAAATCCATGGCGCCAGTCTTTCATCAGTGCGGGGCGGTCGTCACGCGCGGCGCCGGCTGCGCAGCGTACGGCGGCCGTGTTTGGCGGCTCAGCGGCCGCGGCTCACTGTTCGCGCAGGATCCAGTGATCGTCGTCCAGCCGGGCTACGATTTTCTCGCCGATCCGCGCGAGGTCCGCAACGTCGTCGTCGGTCATGGCGTCCAACATCAAGGCGCGGACGGCATCCACATGCCCCGGGGCGAGGGACACGATGGTGTCCATGCCTGCGTCGGTCAGGTGCGCGACCGTGACGCGGGCATCGCCCGGGTGGGCCTCGCGATCCACCCAACCTCGTCCTTGGAGCTTTGTGACAACGTGCGACAGCCTGGACAAGGAAGCGCTGGTACGGGCGGCAAGCTCACTCATCGGCAGGAAACGCCCCTCCGCTTCGGACAGCATGGCGAGCACGTTGTAGTCGAACAGCGACAATTTGCCGGCCGCCTGCAGTTGGGTGTCCAGGGCTGCCGGCAGCAGGGTGTTGATGCTCAGGAGGGCCAGCCAGGCACGGCGTTCGTCGGCGTTGAGCCAGCGCGGTTCGGTCATGGATTCATCTTAGAAGGAAATTAATGCTTGACACTTCAACTTAAGGCCATTATTATTTTAGTTGAAGCTTCAAGTATATGAATACGGACCAATCCGCGGGATCATGAGAACGCAAGCAAAGGAAACAACAATGACTGACATCACTATCATCGGCACCGGCAACATGGCCTCCGCCATTGCAGCCCGTGCGGCCGCGGCCGGCAAGAGCATCCAGATCCTCAGCCGCGACGCCGACTCTGCTGCTGCGCTGGCGGCAACGGTCAACGGAACGTCAGGCATCACCGGGTCACCCGCGGAAGGCAGCATCGTGGTGCTGGCCACGTGGTTCGAGGCTTCCAAGGAAGTGCTGTCTTCCTACGGCGCGGCGCTCGACGGCAAGACAATCGTGGACATCTCCAACCCAGTGAATGTCGAGACTTTCGATTCCCTCACTGTTCCCGCCGGATCGTCGGCGGCCGAGGAACTCCAGGCCCTGGTGCCGGGCGCGTCGGTCGTCAAGGCGTTCAACACCACCTTCGCGACGACTCTCGCGGCCGGCGAAGTGGCCGGACAGACGCTGGACGTGCTGGTGGCGGGCGACGACGCCGACGCGACGGGCGCCGTCGTCGACTTCGTCAAAGATGCCGGGCTGCGCCCCGTGAACGTCGGCCCGCTGCGCCGCTCGCGTGAGCTCGAAGCCTTCCAGCTGCTCGTCATGACGCTCCAGATCAGCGAAGCCCACCCCGACTACAACTGGAACTCCGCGGTCAAGCTCCTGCCGTAGTTCATTTTGGAGGGCGGCCTGCCTGGCCGCCCTCCGCGTTGTAGGCTGGGCGGCATGTTCGTGGTTTCGCTGACCTACAAAGTTCCAGACGAGATTGTCGATTTCCACCGCCCGGCACACATGGATTGGGTCAAAGAAGCGTTCGACGCCGGCACTTTCGTCGCGTCCGGACGTCGCGTTCCAGCCATCGGGGGCGTGCTGTTGTCCAACGTCGATCGCGCGACACTGGACGCTTCCCTGGCTACGGATCCGTTCTACGTCAATGGGGTAGCCGACTTCGAGATCATCGAATTCACGGTCACCACGGCGTCCACGGGTTTCGAAAACCTGCTGGACTAGTTGGGTTGTGCGTCCGGGGCGTCACGCAGAGCGCATTTTTGGCGCCTCGACTCGGCGAAAACCCCGGAAATTCGCGGCTTTGATGCCCGTCCGCAGCCAAAAAGTTGTCGGGCGTGACGCTGACGCTTCAAATCCGGACCGGTTCGGCGGACGTCCCCAATCGCTCCGGCAAGACCACCGGCATAAGGGCCGGCCAGCGGGCGCTCAGGTGATCACCGCTCGAAACTCCCCTGAAACGACGCGAAAGCCAGGGTGCCACGTCGCGCCTGAGCCACTCGGCGTCGTCGGCCATTATCTCGGCGCGGCTCCGCGGTTGGAGCGCCCCAAGCACGGGTGAGCCCAGCGAGTGCGCGGCGCCCAACACCTCCAAGACTTTCTTCGCCATGTACTCATGTCCAATGCCGGACATGTGCAGCCGATCGGGAGCCCACATCCGGCGGTCCTGGTACTTTTCGAAACACCAATGGTCCACCAGAAGCGTTCCGTAGGCCGCGGAAATGCGCCGGATGTGCTTGTTGAAAACCGCCGTGCGCAGCTTAAGCGGCTCCAACACCGGCGAAAGTGGCACGTTGTACTCGGTGAACAGCAGGACTTGGGCACCACTTTCGGCGATCCGGGCAACGGCGTCCTCGAATCCACGGACCAGTAGGCGCATGTCCAGTCGTGCGCCGAGGAGATCGTTGCCGCCGGCGTGGAAACTGACCAGAGTGGGAGCCATAGCGAGCGCGGGCTCAAGTTGTTCAACCACGATCTGCCTGAGCCGACGGCCGCGGAGGGCCAGATTGGCGTACTGCGTCTGCGGCCGGTGCCTGGCCAGTTCCTCGGCCACGCGGTCGGCCCAGCCCCGGCAGTCGTTGGGGAGGCGAAGGTCTGTGTCGCCGACGCCTTCGGTGAAGGAATCTCCAACCGCGACGAATCGCAGCGGTGTATGTCTGGCCATGGTCATGTCCCCCCGTTGTCTTGGGCTTTTCCTGGCGCCTTGCTTCCAGAGTCGGTGGCGGCTGCTCCGGCGGCTTGGCGTTCCGCGACTTTTCGTAGCCCGGCTTTCCGCGGTACCTTGACGAGCTCCGGCCATCGGGGGTGCAGGCTGTCCCCGAGCGTGACGCCGCGAAGCTTCCGGCCGAACAACGGCAGGACCCAGTCGTTCACCCACCGGCGCTGGCGACGTTCCCAGTCGCGCAACTTGAGGCGCTGTGGTGGTTCCCAGTCCTTGGGCGAGAACTTGTGCGGTACGCCGAGGTGATCCAGGACCTGCGACGCCATGTATTTGTGCCCGGCCTTAGACATGTGGAGTCGGTCCGAGGCCCACATCCGGCGGTCGTGGTAGGCGTCAAGGCACCAATAGTCCACCAGCACGGCCCCGTACTTGGAAGCCAGTTCGCGGACGCGTTCGTTGTACAGGGCGTTCCGCTTCTTGAAGGGTTCCAGCACGGCCGAGACCTTGACGTCGTACCCGGTGAACAAGACCAAGGTGGCTCCCGTGGCTGCGAGGCGGGCCACGAGCCTTTCGTACTCGGCCATGAGGATGTCCATGTCCGTGCCGAAATCGAGGATGTCGTTGCCACCGGCGTAGAGCGTGACGAGCGTCGGTTCCATGGCCAGGGCCCGGTCCAATTGCTCGTCGACGATATGGCGGAGCCGCTTGCTCCGGACGGCAAGATTCGCATACTCCCAGCCAGGTTCGGCCTTGGCGAGTTTCTCGGCAACGCGGTCGGCCCAGCCCCGGACGCCGTTCGGTAGGGCCTCGTTCCGGTCCCCCACACCCTCGGTGAAGGAATCGCCCAAGGCGACAAACCGCCGTCGTCCGTTCTGGTCAGCATGAAACACGTTCCCAGCCACCCCGCCAGCGTAGCCCCGCCCGGTTGCCCGCCGGCAAAGCCCAGGTTAATTCGACGCCGGCTCACCTATGAGGCACGTGGGCCAAACGCCCGCTCACATATGAGGCCTTTCGGCCAAACGCCGGCTCACATGAGGTGAGCGAGCGTTCCGGCTTTTGGCCGCATATGTGAGCGAGCGTCGGCGAAAAGGACGGTATATGTGAGCGAGCGTCGGGGTCGGGCTAGAGTTCGGCTTTCCCTTTGCGCCAGTAGCCCATGAACGCCACCTGTTTCCGGTCGATCCCCACATCCCGGACCAAGTACCGTCGCAGCTCCTTGATGACCCCGGCCTCGCCAGCGATCCAGGCGTAGAACGGCAAGGCACCGGCGGGAAGGCCCGGGTTGCGGCTCGCTTCGATCGCGGCAGTGTCCATGCGCAGCGGAGTTTCCCACAAGATATCCTGGTCCACATTGACGTCTTCGGGCTCGGGGCCGGCGGCGCCGTCGAGCGGGATGATGCCGACCCAGCCCGGCACGGGTATGGCTCCGCGGATGGCTTCCTTAAGCAATTCGCCGTGGGGGCGGGACCGGCCGAGGACCGCTCCGCGCGCGAACCAGGTGATTTCGATGTCGGCGTCTGAAGCGAGGTCCTGGAAATCGCCAGCCTCTGGTACTTCGAGGAAGGCATGGCCGGTGATTCCCGCGGGCAAGGATTCCAGGATTGCACTGATGGCAGGGACAGCCGTTTCGTCGCCGGCAAGGAGGACCCGCTGTGCCAGGCCGGGACGCCATTCAATGCCGGAGTATGTTTCGGCCGTGATGCAGTGGGCTGCCCGGTTGGTGGGGCCGATGATGGTGATGGAATCCCCGGGTTTCGCGCCGAGTGCCCAGTTGACCGCGGGCCCGCCTTTCGGGTGAGCCGCACCGCCGTCGACGTCGGACCCCGCCGCGCCACCGCCGTCGCCGAAGTGCATCACGAAGTCGACGTCGATCTCCGGGTAGACGGCGTCGAGCCTCTCGTTCCGCACGGTGTAGGTCCGCATCGAACCGCGCACCGCGGGATCCATCGCCAACCACTCCTGGTACCAACCGGTGTCGCCCGTATTGAAGGCGGGCAAGGGCAGCGGGCGACCTTCGGCATCGAGCGAGGGAATCATGAGTTTGATACGCAGGTCCAGGGTGTTCCCTGAAACACCGAATCCGCGCAGGCAATATCCCCCGAACGTGATGCGGCGGAAATTGGGCCCAACATCCTCGACGGCGGTGACGGTGACGTCGAAGGCGAGGGTCATCGGCTCCGTGATGGCGTTCCGCACGGCGGCGTCTGCGTTCATGAGGCGAACTCCAATTCGATGGGTGTTGAGGGAGCGGCGGTGTGGTGCCGGCCGATTGGGAGAATGAGCGGGGTGCCGGAAATTGGGTCCGGAACCACCCGGGATTCCAGGCCAAAGACATCGCGGACCAGGTCCTCGGTGACCACTGCGGGCGCGGGCCCCTCGGCGACGATTGCCCCGGCTTTCATCGCGATGACGTGGTCCGCGTATCGCGCTGCCAGGTTGAGGTCGTGCAACACGATTGCCACGGTGGTTCCGCGGCTGCGGTTGAGATCGGTCACCAGATCCAGCACCTCCACTTGGTGTGCCAGGTCAAGGTAGGTGGTGGGTTCGTCGAGGAGCAGGACGTCCGTCTCCTGCGCAAGGGCCATGGCGATCCACACTCTCTGTCGTTGTCCGCCGGACAGTTCATCGACGTTCCGTTCAGCCAACTCCAACGTTGCGGTGGTTTCGAGCGCGCGCTGAACGGCGAGATCATGCACCGACAGGTCGCCAGTCCTCCAGCTGCGGAAGAATCCTTGGTGCGGATAGCGTCCGCGGCCCACGAGCTCGCGGACTGTGATGCCATCCGGGGCAAGGGGGTGCTGCGGAAGAAGGCCAAGCGTGCGGGCAAGTTCGCGGGGCGGGCGGGAGTGGATGTCCTTGCCATCCAAAGTGACAATGCCGGCGCTCGGCTTCAGGAGCCGGGACAGCCCTCGGAGGAGCGTGGATTTTCCGCAAGCGTTGGCACCCACGATCATAGTCACTTTGCCTTCGGGAATCTGCGTCGAGAGTCCTTCGACCACGCGTCGCTGATCGTATTGGAGCGTCAAGCCGCGTGCGCTCAGTTGTGCCATGTCAGGCTTCCTTTCGATTGGACGTGACGAGGAGCCACAACAGGAATGGAGCGCCGAGGGCGCCGGTAATGACACCGACCGGCAGAACGATGCCGCTCAGAATCAGGGGTGCCACGTTGTACGCGAAGTAGTCGGCCGCCAGGACAATGAGGGCGCCCGTGAACGCCGACGCCGGCAGGCTGGGCCGCCCGACCGTCCGCCGGGCGATCGGCCCGGCAAGGAAGGCGACGAAAGCAACCGGTCCGGCAGCCGCCGTCGCCACCGCTGCGAGCGCGACGGCGGTAATCACCAGGCCGAAACGCACGGCGTTCACGCGGATTCCCAGTCCGGCCGCGGCGTCGTCCCCGAGTTCGAGCATGCGCAGCGGTCCCGCGAGGAGGGCCAGCGCGGGAACAAGCACCGCGAGCGAGGCGAGGAGGACGCCCACACGTTCCCAATTGGCAGTATTCAAGGAACCGTTGAGCCAAATGAGTGCCTCGGAGGCTGTCCGGATGTCCGCCCGGGTCATGAGGAAATTCACCACCGCCCCCAAGGCTGCGGCGATACCAACGCCGGCGAGTATGAGCCGGTTGCCTGCCGCGTTCCCGCGCCTGCCGCCTGAACTGCCGCCGGAACCCCCGCCGCCGCGCGAAATGGCGTAAATGAGGAGCGCGACGCCGATTGCACCAGCCAGCGCTGCACCGGACACAGCGGCACCGGACGCGCCGAACACGACGATGGCCAGGACTGCCGCGGCGCTCGCGCCGTAACTGATGCCGATGACGTCCGGGCTTGCGAGCGGGTTGCGGAGCATGGTTTGGAAGAGCCCGCCGGAGAGGCCGAAGGCCACACCGATCAGGATTCCCACCACGGCCCGGGGCAGTTTGTTCTCCATGACGATGAAGCTTGCGCCCGGGATCTTCTCGCCGCCTGTCAGGTGGGCCGTGAGGATCCTGAAGAAATCGGGGACGGTGACCGTGTAGCTGCCCAGGAGCACGGTCGCCGCAAAGAGGACGACGACGCCGGCGCCCAGGAGCGCGGTCCTGCTGCGGGGCTTCATAGCGAGGCCCCCTTGCCCCGGCGGACGAGCCAGACGAAGACGGGAGCACCGACGATGGCCGTCATGATGCCCGCGGGGACTTCGCCCGGCAGGAGCACCACCCGGCCGATCACGTCCGAAACCAGCAGGAGTGCCGGTGCGAGAACCATCGAGAACGGCAGTATCCAGCGATAGTCCGGGCCGGTAAAGAAACGCACTGCGTGTGGAACCACGAGTCCGACGAATCCGATGGGACCGGCCAGCCCCGTGGCCGAGCCGCAAAGCAACACGATGCCGAGCGCGGTGACGCCCCTGGCCAGCGCCACATTCTGGCCGAGCCCGCGGGCAACGTCGTCACCGAGGGCCAGGCTGTTGAGAATCCGGCCGCTACCCAGAACGATCAACGCCCCAAGCAGCAGGAACGGCAACCCGGTCAACACCACGGACCAGTCGCTGCCGGCAATCCCACCCACTTGCCAGAAACGGAAGCGGTCCAGAGTGTCCTGGCTCGAAACCAGGATGACGTTCATCAGCGAATAGAGTCCAGCGCTCAGCGCGGCGCCCGCCAAAGCGAGCTTCACCGGCGTCGCACCGTCCCGTCCCATGGACGCAATCAGATAGACGACGACGGCGGCCGCGGCGGCACCGACGAAAGCGAACCAGATGTAGCCACTCGCCCCTGAGATACCGAAAAGATTGATCCCGGTGACCACGGCCAGTGCCGCCCCCGCGTTGACACCCATGATGCCCGGGTCGGCCAAGGGGTTGCGGGAGACGCCCTGCATTGCGGCGCCGGCAAGGCCGAGGGCAGCCCCTGCCGCCAAGCCGAGCACAGCGCGTGGAATGCGGGTGCGGACGACCGCATGGTTGCCGTCGTCGGGGTTGAACTGAGTGAGTGCTTGCCACACGGTTTCGATGGACATGCCCCGTGCGCCGATCGCGAGCGAGGCCGCAACGACAAGCACAAGCACGACGACGGCGGCCAACAGCCACGCGACCTTCGCGCGAACTGGCAGCTGTTGCCCTTTGGACGTGCTTTGAGGGTCATCAGCTGCCAGTTCGCGCGTGGTTCCCACTCGAGAAGGTGGGCCGGCCGTCGTCGTGCTCTGTGTCATGTGGGGCGTGTCGCTTACTTGGCTGCCGCGTCGGCGCCCTTGGCCAGCTGGGGCAGGAACATGTCCAGTGCCCACGGCAGGCTCAGGGGCGAGGATGCGGAGATCGCGAGGGTGAGGGTGTTGTCGGAGTCGGCGACCAGGGCGCCCTTCTTGACGGCGGGGATCTGGCCCAGAAGGGGGTCCTGCTTGATCTGGTCCGTGGTCTTGGAGTCCGGCACCCAGGTCACGAAGACGTCCGAGGAAAGCTCATTGGCCTTTTCAGCGGACCATGGAACGAAGAATTCCTTGGAACCCTTGCTGGCGTTCTCCACCACGGGAGCGAGCTTCATGCCGATTTCGGACAGGAAACGCGGACGATTGTCGTTGGCTGTGTAGACGTTGACGCCATCGCCCTTCGCAGGCTCGAGGTTGCCGTAGATGAAAGACTTGCCGGCGAGCTGCGGGAAGGCGCCAACCTTGTTTTTGATGGTTGCCTCGGTGTCCGAGACGAGCTTTGCCGCCTCTGAGTGCTTACCCAAGGCCTTGCCGATGATCGAGGTGGCTTCCTGCCATGGCGCGCCGTACGCGAGTTCGGGCTGCGCCACCACCGGGGCAATTTCCGAGAGCTTCTTGTAGTCGGCTTCGGTCAAGCCCGAGTAGGCGGCAAGGATGACGTCCGGGGCCAACTTGGCGATCTCCGTGAAGTTGATGCCGTCCGCCTCAGAGAACTGGGCTGGGGCCTTGGCGGTGCCGAAGCCAGCGCCCAACTTCTCTAGCGCGGCGTCCTTCCAGGGAGTAGACCCCTTGTCGTTGTTGCCCCAAGCGACCTTCGGTACACCGACCGGCACGACGCCGAGGGCCAAGGCAACGTCGTCGTTGACCCACGAGACGGTCACCACGCGCTGCGGTTGCGATTTGATGGTGGTCTCGCCGAAAACGTTCTTGAGAGTGACCGGGAACTGGCCGCTTGAGACCGGGGACGTCGCGGAACTGGCGGTGGTTGAGCCGGTCGAGCAAGCGGTGAGGGACAGTGCGACGGCGGCAAAGGCTGCGGTCGCTGCGCCTGCGGTCTTCAACAGGGCACGGCGTGAGGGGCGGGAAGCCACGAGACTCCTTAGGTAAGTGACGCAAACCTAAGTAAGGTTAGCCTAGCCTTCACGTAATTACGAAACGTTTGCGTCGCGTAATTAATTCACGCCCTGCCGGCCCCCAGCCCTCGCTCACCTATCCGGGCCAAAACCCCAACGCTCGCTCACATCTAGTGAGCGAGCGTCGACAGGAAACGCCCCAAAAGCGAGCGAGCGTCGGGGCTAACGGGCGCTTCAACGCACGGGATCTTTGGACACCGAGGGCGGCGTTTGCAAAGATGACAGAGCCGGTTGATTCAACGAACCGCGTCAGGGCCGCGAAAGCGGCGAAGATCGAGAGGATGAGCATGCGCACTGCACACGTTGGCGCTGCCATGGTTGGCGAGGTGGCCGTGTCGGCCTACTTTGCATCTCCCTCTGCGTCGGCCATCCCGCTCGGCGGCCAGGGAAACTAACCCCACCGCCCCGCGCGAGAAGCACACGAAGGGTTCCTTTGCTGTGCCCCTGATCGCCGGACGCCAGCGCCCTTCCTCTTCGGAGCCCAAACGATCTGAAAGAACTTCGCCGTGCAGAAAATCACCGCTCAACAAATCCGTTCCTCTTTCATCAATGCGAGCCGCTCGGAGGCCGCCAAACTCAACCTCCCGAAGGATTTCGATTCCCTCGACTGGGACAACCTCGAATTCCTTGGCTGGCGCGACGAAAAGATGCCGATGCGGGGCTACCTCGTCCTTCCGAACGATGGTGCCCTCACTGGCATCATGCTGCGCGCGCCCGAGGGAGGCTCCGGTAAGAAGCGTTCGGTTCTTTGCGAGCTGTGCCGCGACGTGTTTTCCAAAGACGATGTCTATCTTTGGGTTGCCAAGCGCGCAGGCCAATCGGGTCGCGACGGCAACACCGTGGGGACGTTGATCTGCGCAGAATTCGGCTGCTGCGCCAACGTCCGCAAGGAGCCCCCAGCGAATGAGATCAATCCGGACCCGGCCGCCGTCGTCGTTCGCCAAATCGCCGGACTGCAGTCACGGTCCGCCCAGTTCCTGGGGCGGGTCCAAGGAAAGTAGCCGCCTCGGCGCCGACGCTCGCTCACTTCTAGTGAGCGAGCGTCCGCCGAAAGTCCCACATAAGTGAGCGAGCGTCCGCCGAAAGTCCCACATAAGTGAGCGGGCGTCGGGGCTAGCGGAGGACGATGTCCACGGGGTTGGCTTCGGAACGCCATTCGCCGGGCATGCCCGGGCCGCCGATGACGGGAGCCGTAAGCACGCCGGAGCGGTTGGTTCGTTTGTCGCGCAGGATTTCCGTGACGGAGCCAAGGTGCCGGGAGAGGTCAATGACGTTTTCGGGCGCGGCCAGCAACAACTGGAAGCCGAACTCGTGCAGGGCCTTGATGCCCGCACCGGCGAACTCCTCCGATGCCAGGACGAACGCTTCGTCCATCATCACCGTTCCGTAGGTCGTGAAACCCTGCTCGGCGATACCCAACTGGTAGCTCAGCGCTGCGGCCATGATGAACGCCGTGAAACGCTGCCGCTCTCCACCTGACATCGAGCCGGTGTCCGCGTGCATGTACACCTCGGTCTTCTTTCCACCCCGCGGGCCTTGGACGGAGCGGTGCTCCTTGCACTGGATGAAGAGATGCCCGCGGACATCCAGCACCTCGGCTCGCCACCGCCGGTCCTCGGGGGTCTGCGAACCGAGCCGTTTGACCAGGGTTTCGAGCGACTTGTAGCGGTTGGTGAGTTCGACGTCGTCGTCCGCCTCGCTCGGGGCACCGCCACCCGAAGCGGCGGCCGCCCGGGATGGCCGCGAGTGACGCGTCTTCAAGGCGTTGTGGATGGCGTCTTTGAACTGCTTTGCCGTGGCGGGCAGCGTCTGCTTGATGTCGAGTTCCAGGAAGCTGCCCTCGTGGAAATTGACCTCGGACAGGATGCCGTTGAGGGGAAGGATGCGGCTCGTGATGGCACGGCGTTCCTCGTCGAGCAAGTGGAGCAGCGTGCTGAATGATTCGTGCGTGCGCTGGTTGAAGAACTGCCGGAATTCGGCTTCCTGCGCGGGCAACCCTTCGCTGACAATCTGGTGGTAACGGGACTCGAATTCCCCCGCGGCGCCAATCGAGGTGCCATGGTCCGCGGAAATGGCGGTGCCCCATTCACGCACGAATCCTTCGAACATACGCGTCAGCCGCTCGGCCAACGCCTGCCCGCGGGACTCGGCGGCGTGCAGTTCCGCCAGGAGCTTGCTCCGGACTTCGGCAGCGAGTGTGTCGAGTTCGTGGAGCTCGCCCACCTCGGCGAATGCACTGAAGTACGGTTCGAGAGCAGTCACGGTAGCGCCGGACGGCGGCGCCTGGTCCAGGCGGCTGCGTGCAGCATCCAGGAGGGCGTCAGCCGTGGTCATCTGGTGGTCGAGCGTCTTGTACTCGCTCTGCAACACCGCCGCCGACCCTGTGGAGGACTGGTGCTTTTCGCGCACGGCCTCGATGTTCGCACGCAAGGGTTCCAAGTCGGCCTGCGCTGCCAAGGCATCCTTGAGCCGCTGTTCGATCTTCGCGAGCTCCTCGGCCGCCACTGCTGCAGAGACCTGTTCCCACCCCCGCTCGTCGTCGGCGATGCGGCGCAACGCTTCGAGCTGGCGCGTCATGCCTTGGTGGGAATCCTCGCGGCTTTGGGCGAGTTCCGCGGCCTTCAGAAGCTCATTTTCGAGCTCGCCGACCTTCGCCGCCACGAGCTCCAGCTTGGAAGCATTGTCGAAACCGAGAACGTAGTCCTGCCGGCTCGTGAAGCGATCGTCCTTCTCGACTGTGTGCCTGTTGCGCTTGACCACTCCGCCCAGGCTCAGGCCCTTGTCGAGCTGGGCGAGCTCGTCCGGGTCTTCCACACACGGGTAGGAGAAATCGAGGGCGATCCGCTCGCGGATCCACTCACCGGCGTCGGCATTCGCCCCCAAAGTGAGGATGTTCAGCTTCGTCAACAGGTCGCCGTCGGACACGTCCTCCACAGCCAAAGCGCCGCCCGCGAGCGGTTTGGAAACATCCACTGCCCGCAGCGCTCCGCGGACGCTGTTGTCGTTCAGGTATCGCGTGACGGCGGCAAAGTGCTCGCCGGGAACCAACAGCGTCGTTGCGAGGTTACGCAAGGCGCGCTCGGCCGCGGGCCGCCACTGTTCCTCCCCCTCGGCGAGGTCGATCAGCTCGCCTCCAAAGGGCATACGGTCCTCCGGAACGCCGGTGGCTGCGGCGATCGCGGCGCGGTTTTCAATGCTCGACGGCGGCAGAAGGGACTTGCGCGTCTTCAGCGAGACGAGCTCCTGCTGGGCTGCGGCGAGTTCACGTTTCTTGGTGGCGTGGCCGTCGAACGCTTCGAAGCGGAGTTCCCTCAGCGCTTCGGAATCGTCTTTGAGTTCAGCGGAGCGGCTCGCGGCCTGCTCGTGGGCCTGCTCCCAACCGTCAGCCGTCCACTCAAGGTTGAGTCCGGCGTCGGCCAATGCTTGCCGGGCCGCTTCCTCCACCTGCTGGCGAAGCTTGAGGCCGACCCGGGCATTTTCGAGCGACTGCTCGATCGCCGAAATCGCGTTCCCGCCCTGGTTGTTGTAGTCCGATTCGAGCTGGCGAAGCTCCTTGGCGAGCGCGTCCCGGACTCCCCGCTCAGCGCTGAGCTCCTTGGCCTTCGACTGGGCAAGGTCCTTGAAACGAGCCAAAGTCTTGGCGTGGACCGTGACCGAGAGCTGCTGCTTGTAGGCGTCGAATTCCTCGCCGCTGAGCTCCCGGAGCCGGTTGGCCTCCAGCAACGACTGGGCATATTCCTTGTTCATCCCGGGCACGGGGGCGAGCTGATCGCGCTGCTGGCGAACGTCCTCAAGCCTCTGCCTGATGGACATGAGGTTGCTGAATTCCTCGACGACGTCGTCCGCAGCAGTGAGCGTCGCGGGCGCGTCGAGCACCTGGTCGCGGAAGAACGTGTTGACGCTGCCGCCGAGCCCCTTGCCGGCCTGGATCACGCGCAAAAGCGGGAGCGCTTGGTCCGAGTTGATGCCGAGAAGCCGCCGGAAACGCTCCGCAAAAGCCTTGTGGACATCGAAGATCTGTGCGTCCGGGAAGATGGTCTCCAGCGCGCCCTTGGTGAAGCGCTTCTCCGCGATACCCTCGATCTCCCCAAGATCCAGAGGCTTGTTGTCAATCACGTAGAACCGGCCGACGCTGGACTCAGTGCCGTTCTTGGGCAGGTCAAAGAGGGCCGAAATAGTGATCTTGGTGCCGGCCGCGTTGTCGAACGTCAGCGCGACGGCGGACCAGGTGGCACCGGGGCGCTGGAAGGCACTCGCCGAGCCCTCGCCCACGGCCTTGTCGCCCACTTTTCCACGCATGTACGTGAACGTGGTCCTCTTGTCCTCCACAGCCCCGCCGGCCCGCTGTGCCGCAGCCTCGTTGGAGCGCGGACGGGCATCGAAGACGCGCAGCATGGCATCGAACAGCGTCGACTTGCCGACGCCCGAATTGCCCGTAAGCAGCGTGCCGTTGCGGTCCACGCGCATCGTGTGGGCGCCATGGAACGTGCCCCAATTGACCACCTGGACCAAGGCGAGGCGCATCTGGCCCGGGTTCGTGAGTTCGCCGATCGGAAGCATCGTCGCTATGGTCATTTGGATGCCTCCTCGTTGGTCTTCGCTGTTGTGGTTACGTCAGTTGTGGTTGCGTTTGCCTCCGCAGCCGATGCCGCCCCCGCCCCTTCGCCGGACGGCACTGCTGCAAGCAGCAGGCCGTCCGGCTCCGACAGGCCCGATGCCACTCCCAGGGCGGCATCGGCTGCTCCGGCGTGTTCCTCACCGCTGCTGTCAGTCACCGGATCGTCATCTTCCTCGGTGCCGGAGTCAGCGTCGTCGTTGGAGTTGGGGCCGTCGTCGTCCGGTTCCGTTAGTTCGATGAGGGGTTCCGTGCCTGATTCGTCGGCTGCTACTGCGATCAGTGCTTCGATTTGGGCCGGGATGTCGCCGATGTTTTCGAAGGGGAGGGCCAGGGGGAGCGCCCTGGAGATCGCGAAGGTGTCGTCGATGCCCGTGGGGAGGAGGAGTTGGCGGGCAAGGAGCTTCGTGACCGTGCGGTTCACGACGTCGGTGTCGCGCAGAGCGTCTTGCTGACCGGATGGCTGGTAGTGCGCCACGAGTTCAGCGATTTCTTCGCGAGTGATCACCGGATCGGTCTGGGCCGTGACGTGGCGGTCGAGGAGGAGCCTCAGACGCAGAAGCACGATGGTTTCCACCCGGCTCAACGCGCGTTGCTGGCGAAGGATGCTTGAGCGGGTGCTGCCTCCGATGGCTTCGGGATCGACGGGTCGGAGCACCGCGATCTTGCGTTCGTGGTCGAGTTGCAGGTTCAGGAAGAGCTCGGAAAGCCGGCTGCGGAGGATCACTTGGTTGTCGAGAAGGGTGGTCCAGAGCTTTTCGTCGCGGCCGCCGTCGACATAGGGGCCCTTGAGCAGCCGTACGAGGGCCTGGCGGACCTTCATAGGCAGGACGCCGGTGTCGCCCGGGAACAGCGCCGCGCCGTCGACGAACGTGTCGCGGGCCGTGACCCGGAACGGATCCGGGTGGACATGTCCGTTCTGCGAAGCCTCGGACTGGACATGCTGCGTTATGTCCACTCCTTGCTCCGGAGAGGGGGCATGCTCGGTGGGGTGGGCGTCAGTCATCGGAATCCTTAGTCAGGGTCACGAACGGCAGGTACGCGGTGCGTGTGCTGCCATCGATTTGTTCGAAGTCGATGTTTTCCCAGGCGGACCGGTCGAACGCCGCACCGCCGTGCAGCGCTTCGGACAGCAGGGCCCGGACAGTGTTGATGTGCCGTTCTTCCTCCGGGAGGTTCGCCCAGGCCCCCGCCAGTGTGGAGGCGCCCGCCATTGCCGAGCGGACGACGTCGGGCCTTGCCTTCGCGGAGCGCAGCGAACGCACGCGGTCCGAATCGCTGAACGCGATGGGGTCGGCAAGCTTTGGAGGCGCCGCGAACTCATCCGGATCGAAGAGCTTGACCATGGCGAGCGATTCAAATCCCGCGTTGAACAACACCGGGCCGCGGACCAGGCCGGGACGGTCGCGTTCGTAGGGCATGGACCGGATAGCCTGTTCGGCTTCGCGCAGGACCTGCCGGAGCCGGACAGACTGGCGGATGTCATCGCTCTGGATGTAGTTGTTCAGGCTTTCGGACAGCCGGCCGTAGATGCGTTGGATCTGGCTGTGCTGGGTACGCAATTCCGCCACCAGGTTCTTAAGGGTTTCCCTGTCCTCCTGGCTGAGGTCGTCTGCGAATTGGCGGCTCAGCACGTCACCGATCGCCGAACGGAAGCGCAACTGTTGCTGCGGGTCCTCGAGGAACGCCGTGAATGAGCGGAACGTGCGCCCTTCGGGACTCTGGCGCAAGCGTTTGTCTGCCTCCAGGACCTGCGCCATGGTGGCACCCTTGCTGAGCGATTCCTCGATGATCTGGTTGCGGAGCTCGCCTACCAATTCCTCGATGCGGTCACGCATCTTCTTGTAGTCGGCAGGCAGGCTCGCCGCAAGGTCCAGGATGTTCCCGGCCGCTTCGACGGCTTCCTCATCGTCCAAAAGACCGTCGAAGTCGCCCGAGCTGATGTCCTCGATCAACTGCTGACGCTCCTGGATCTCCTCTTCAAGGGATTCCAAACGGGCGCTTTGGTCCGGGTTCGTCTCGTTGGCGAGCTTTTCGACGTCGCCGAGCAACGTCCCGAGCCGGGAACCGTTGAGGGTGGAGCGTTCGCTGGACAGGCTGTCCAGGAAAGCCAGGACTCGCGCGGCGGCCTCGGTGATTTCGTAGACGATCTGGCCCGACTGGCTGCGCCGGGTCAGGAACTGCTTGCGGGTCCATTCGTCGGCAAATGCCTTGCCGCTCCCCTGGCCGCCCAGCCCGGGATCCTGCCTGCGGAGCTGCTCCAGGAAAGCGTCGACGTCGGCATGGAACTCTTCGAGCGGAAGCTGCGGCCTTGTCCGGGTGAAGGATGCCTGGAGCACCGCGATGACCCAAGGAGCCGAGCGTGTGAGGGCCCACGCGGGGCCTTTGGTCAGGAGTTCGAGGTCCCTGAGCCGCGCACTGATGGCATCGGCTGAGGACATTGCTGAGCGGGACACTTACTCTCCTTCAGCTGCCGCGGAACCTTCTGGCAGCGGAAATCCCGAAAACTGCCCCGTACAAGGTTAACGCAGGGTGCACCGCAACCCTTCCGTGATCTACCTGCCGGTATGGTTTCGATCGCGTATCAACAGGCCCCGCGCCGGTGTTGTTGCTGGCTGAACCATTGATTCCGCCCCTAGTGTCGACACCAACGACGTCGACGCTCCGACGTCGGCTTTGGCAGCGTTGCGGAGGGGACCCAATGCAGTTCGACTTGACCACTTTAGACAGCAGCACTTATGTCTTCGCGGGAACACTAATCCTTGGCCTGGTTTTGGCAGCCTTCATCGCGGTCGCGGCCACGGCCGCCCTTGCGTTGGTCGGAGCCGGGAGCCTCGCCTGGTACACCTTGAAGAACGTGCTGGGCGGGCTGGTCCACGGCATCAATTTTGCGTGGGACCAGCTTGTCCACCAGGCCGGAAAAGTGGAACTGCCGGTGGAATTCCCGGCGCAAACCGCCCCTAGCACAGGTACCTACCCGCGGGTAGCATTGAGGGACAGCTGAAGGGTCCCCCACCCGAGGCGGATCCTGGGCTCGAACCGGCACAACCGGCAAGAGGAGTCCTCCCATGACCTCCGCCACTGACAACAAAAGCAACGGCGTCACTGCCGCAGAAGCCCGCGCCGTCGCCGAGGCCGCCCGCGACACCGAATGGAACCGTCCGAGTTTCGCCAAGGGACTGTATTTGGGAGACTTCGATCTGGGGCTGATCCATCCCTGGCCCCAGGCAAAGGCCGAAGACGTCGAGCGCGGCGAAGAGTTCATGGCGAAGCTGACGGAGTTCTGCGGCACCATGTCCGGCCGGGCCATCGAACGCGATGCCAAAATCCCGGACGAATACCTCGCAGGACTCACCGAATTAGGCGTTTTCGGCATGAAGATTCCGCGCGAGTACGGCGGCTTGGGCCTGTCGCTGGTCTACTACGGCAGGGCGTTGGCGCTGCTGGGATCAGTCCATCCGAGCCTCGGGGCGTTGCTCTCGGCACACCAGTCGATCGGGGTCCCGGAGCCGGTCAAAGTCTTTGGGACCCCCGAACAAAAGCAAGAGTACTTGCCGCGTTGCGCGGCCGGCGCCATCACAGCCTTCTTGCTGACAGAGCCCGACGTCGGCAGCGACCCTGCACGGATGGGCTGCACCGCAGTGCCAAGCGACGACGGCGAGTCTTACGTTTTGGATGGTGTCAAACTTTGGACCACCAACGGCGTGATTGCCGAGCTGGTAGTGGTCATGGCGGTTGTTCCAGCCCGCACCGCCCCCGACGGCACGGCACTCAAGGGCGGTATCACAGCCTTCGTCGTGGAAATGGACTCCCCCGGCATTACCGTGGAGAACCGCAACGCCTTCATGGGCCTGCGCGGCATCGAGAACGGCGTGACCCGGTTCCACCAAGTCCGCGTACCGGCAGCCAACCGGCTGGGCCGCGAAGGCCAGGGACTCAAGATCGCGCTCACCACGCTCAACACCGGCAGGCTCTCCATCCCCGGCCTATGCGTGGCTGCGGGCAAATGGTCGTTGAAGATCGCCCGCGAATGGTCCAACGCCCGCACCCAATGGGGCCGGCCGGTCGGAAAACATGAGGCCGTCGGCAAGAAGATCGCCTTCATCGCCGCCACCACCTTTGCCCTTGAAGCTGTTTTTGAACTGTCTGCCGAGATGGCCGATGCCGGCCAGAAGGATGTGCGGATCGAGGCGGCGCTGGCCAAGCTTTGGTCCACCGAGCTGAGCTACACGGTGGCTGATGAGTTGGTGCAGATCCGGGGCGGCCGCGGCTTTGAGACCGCGGATTCCTTGGAGGCCCGCGGGGAGCGTGCGGTGGCCGCCGAGCAGCTGCTGAGGGACATGCGCATCAACCGGATCTTCGAAGGATCGTCCGAGATCATGCGCCTGCTCATCGCCCGCGAAGCCGTCGATGCCCACCTTTCGGCCGCGGGCGAGCTCGCCTCCGCGGACGCAACACTGCAAGAGAAAGCGCGTGCCGCCGTCGGCGCCTCTGGTTTCTACGCCAAATGGCTCCCTAAGCTTGTGGCCGGAGCCGGCATGGACCCCCGGTCCTACGGTGAGTTCGGGCGCCTCGCAAAGCAACTGAGGTACGTGGAGCGGGCTTCACGCCGACTCGCCCGCCAGACGTTCTACGGCATGGGCCGCTGGCAGGCGAGGCTCGAATACAAACAAGCGTTCCTCGGCCGGATCGTGGATATCGGGGCCGAGTTGTTTGCCATGGCAGCGTGCTGTTCACGGGCCGAGATGCTGCTGCAGACCGCACCGGAGCAAGGCGCGGCGGCGTACGAGCTCGCCGAGGCCTACTGCGAACAGGCGCGGATTCGCGTGGACGGATACTTCGATCAGTTGTGGCGGAACACCGACGACATCGATCACGAGTTGTCCTCGAACGTGCTCGCGGGCGACTACGCCTGGCTTGAGGCCGGAATCCTGGACCAATCCGAAGGAACGGGTCCATGGATCGCCGACGCCACCCCGGGTGCGTCGTCGAAGGAGAGCCTGCACCGGAAGTACCGCTAGCCGACGTCGCCGTCGAGGTAGTACCAGCGCCTGTCGATCCGCAGGAAGCGGCTGTTTTCGCGCTGGACGCCGCGTTCGCCGTCGGAACGGTAGTGCGCCGCGAACTCGACCGTCCCTTCGGTGTCCAAGGGGCCGCCTCGGTGCGTCGCCAGGATGTCCAGCCGGCGCCATTCAATGTCCGGGTCCAGGTTCAGCGTGGCAGGCCTTGTTTCCGGGTGCCACGTGCGCAGAAGGTAATCGCTGTCAAGGACCACAAAGGCGGAGTAGCGCGAACGCATGAGCTGTTCTGCCGTGGGCGCGTCGGCGTCTCCGCGGTGGAAGCGTCCACAGCAGTCGGTGTACTGCTCTCCGGACAAACAAGGGCAAGCGCCTGGTCGGAGGCGGGCCGGATCGAGTGGCATTGGAGCCCTATCTGGAAGAGAAGGTGAGAGCTAGGCAACAAATTTTGTCACAGCAGATAACAGCTTCGAAACAACCTCGGCGAGCCGGAGTTTGGCGGATGATTCATTAACATTTCGCCCTTAGGCTAGATGACATGCCCGCAGACCTACGGTTGCGGCGTCCACCCCACAACTCTGGCTCGAGGAGGCTACGTGGAGGATCCAACAACACTTGGCCTCAATCTGACTTTTTTTGGAACGCTCGGGTTGGCTTTGCTGATGTTCCTTGGTTTGGCCTTCCTGATGGTTGTCACCTTGGTGCTGGCCGGCGTCGCGAAGCTGGTTTGGATCATCCTGCTCGCGATGGTGGGGATCTTCCCGAAGCGCGATGCCGTGCCCGTGGTGCACTTGCCCGCGTGGCCTCGGCGCGCCCCCTCCCCGCCGTCGGATTCCGAGGAATCGACGACGTCGGAAGACGGCTTGTTGGGCGCGGAGCCATCCGTTGCCCGGAAACTGCGTCCTGGAATCGTTGAGACCACAAGGTTGCTGTGGTCGGCGTCGTGGTCTGCTGTCCGGAACGTCCCCTGGAAGTCGCTGGTAAACCCACGGACGTGGCCCAAGCCTGCCCAGATCAAGGACGGAATCGCGGCCACGGCCACCGCTGTAGCCACAACCCAGGCGAAGGAACATCCCTTTGTGGTTGCGGTAAAGCAGGATCCTCCGGCGCTGAACAGCGAGTGGGCCGCCGCCGTCGCCGAGGCAGACGCCAGGGCGGCAGCACGCGAAGCTGAACGGGCGCAGAAAGCGTCAGGCGATGAAGAAGCGCCAGCCTTTGGCAAGGAAACCGCCGAAGGGAACGTCGCGGAGTCGTCTGGGACTGGCGCGCCGGTCCGCGAACACCGAGGAGAACTCCATGGCGGCAAGCCTGTCTCTTCCGGCCGCGTGACGGCCTCTGCTGGGGCCCGCCCCCGGGCATAGCGTCCGCATTGCCCGGCTGACCCAACTAATCCCCACCGCCACCCTCGCCTCGCAAGCTCGGCCAGGGAACCCTGGCGGCGTGGGCCCACGCAGTTGTCGTTTTGGCGCCCGATAACGACACTTACTGCGAGTCAGTTGGGGCCGCGCCCAAGCTCAGGCGGCCAATTGCCTGAACCCGGCCCCGTGGTAGATGAGGGGCTCGGCGTCGTGGTTGATCTCCACGGACTTCACTTCGAGGACGACGATCGCGTGGTCGCCCGCGGGAGTCTCGGAGACCACTTCGCATTCAAGCAACAGCGCCGCGCCGTCGATCGACACCGCACCGGCGTCGCTCGTTGAGGTCGCAAGGCCCGCGAATCGGTCCTGGGTCCGTGAGGACAGCTGCAGGCACACGGCTTCCTGGCCTTGGGCCAAGATGGAAACACCCAATCGAGGGGCGCGCCGGAGCTTGGGCCACGTCGTGGAGGAATTCTGCACCGCAAACATGACCAGCGGTGGATCGAGCGAGACTCCCACTGTGAAGCTCGATGCCACCAGGGCCTCCGGCGCGAAGCCGACCATGGCACTGAAGACCGCCACGCCTGAGGGAAATTGCGCGAACGCCTGCTTGATCGAGGCGGCTCCATCCACCGTTATCTGGGTCATGGCGGGTTCCTTTCTCTGTAGTTTCGTGCCTGCCTTTCTACTAATTCATTGGATGCCGACAACGGCAATATTTGTGTATTCGCGTGTCGATTGAAGTCAATTCATAATTCGTCATGCCTTGTTTTCGTTACCCCGCAATACGAAAAACGAAGAATTTGTACGTTTTTCGAGTGCCCCGGCCACGGCATGTGTAGCGTCGTGTCAATCCATTGCACAGCCTTGATTCTTCACGGAGGAAGCCGGAGATGAGCCTCAACGAGCTTCGAAACCTGGGACGCACAGGCGCCCTGATCAGCCCCCTCACCTTGGGAACCCTCAACCTCGGGACGGGCTCGGCGCCCACAGGCGCCGAAGAAAGCATCCGCATTATCCATGCGGCCCTGGACGCCGGCATCAACAGTGTCGATACCGCCGACATCTATTCCCAGGGCGAGGCAGAGGCTATTGTCGGCCGGGCCCTCCATGGCCGGCGGGATGACGTTTTCCTTTCCACGAAGTTCCACGGACAAATGGGGCCGAATCCTGCGCATGCGGGGAATTCCCGGCGCTGGATCATGAAAGCGGTGGAAGGCAGCCTGCACCGCTTGCAGACGGACAGGATCGATCTTTACCAGGCGCACCGTCCGGACTACAACACCGACGTACTGGAAACCATCACGGCCCTCAACGACCTCATCCGGCAGGGCAAGATCCTCTACTACGGAACGTCGGTGTTCACGCCGTCGCAGCTTGTGGAGGCACAGTGGATCGCCACCACGAACCACCTCATACCGCCGGTGGTGGATCAGGTGCCCTATTCCTTGCTGGTCCGGGCGAATGAGCGCGACGTCTTCGCGATCACGCAGCAGTACAACCTTGGCGTGCTCAGCTACGGACCGCTCGACGGCGGCTGGCTCTCCGGGAACTACCGCGTGGGAGTCCCCCAGCCCGCAAGCTCCCGCGCGTCGGCCGTTCCCGGGCGCTTCGACGTCTCGGCACCTTTCAACAGGAACAAACTCCTGGCGGCCGACGCCTTGGCCCGCGTCGCCGAACGGCATGGACTCACCCTTATCCAGCTTGCTGTCGGCTTCGCCCTGAATCACCCGGCCGTCAGCAGCGTGGTTATCGGTCCACGCACGGAGGACCATCTGGTCGATTACCTCAAGGCCGCCGATGTTGTCCTCAACAAAGCCGTCCTGGATGCCATTGACGAGATCGTGGCGCCCGGCACCAACTTCCTGGAGCGTGACGCAGGGACCGTTGTCCCGCACCTTGAATATGCGGAACTTCGACGCCGGTAATCGGCTTCGTGGACAACAGCCCAGGCCGCGCGCCGACTATACTCGTTCGCAATCATGACTAGCCTTCCGACTTCCGCCCAAGCATCAAAAACCGGCAATGTGCGCATTGACGCCTGGCTCTGGGCTATCCGCGCTTACAAGACCCGTTCCGCAGCGACGACCGCTTGCAGGGCGGGACACGTGCGAATCAACGGGAACCCGGTCAAGGCCTCGCAGTCCGTGATTATCGGCGACACCATCCGTGTCCGGCAGCCCGGCTTCGAGCGCATCCTTGAGGTCCGCAAGCTCATTGCAAAGAGGGTAGGGGCCGAAGCTGCGTCCCACTGCTTTACCGACCACACTCCGGAGCGCCCCGCCGCGCCCGCCCTCGGGCTGCCGCAGCGCGATCGAGGCGCAGGACGGCCTACCAAAAAGGACCGGCGCGATATGCAGAAGCTCAAGGGACAGTAGCCCGCGGAAAGGCGGGACTGGAAGCTCGCTGCAAGGCCCGGCGTCGGGCAGTTTTGTCCCTCGGCTCTGCAGGAGCGTGAGCGACGCGTAAAGTGACAAGAGACGCCGATTCTGGACGCCGCGCTGCCGAAGGAGAGAACGTGACCATTGACTGGGACGAAAAAAGGGCTTTGCTACAGGAGCCCAACATTGCTGCGGTGACGCAGCTGTGCGACGAACTGATGGCCAAAAGGCCCGGTTCTACCGTGCCTTACATCGATCCGGTGCATGACGAAGATGAGTGCCGGATCGTCACCCTCCAGACCAGCCCGGGGCGGGCTCCCACCTCGGGTTTCGTATCGCACCTCAACGACGACGACGCCGCCCGACGTGCGCAGCTGATCTATGACTCAGCCGACTTGGACGTCCGCTATGTCATGCCGTGGAACTGCTACCCCTGGGTCCGCGACCCCGAACTGCCACCGGCACTGAGCGCACAGGAGAAGACCGACGGTCTTCGCCCGTTCCGCCAGTTCCTCAAGATCAACAAGCGGGTTTCCGCCGTCGTCGCTCACGGCGCGGAGGCCGCCGCTTTCCTGGCACTCTTTGAGAAGACCTACCACTCGCCGCTCCGGCAGCACGGGATCAAGGTCTACAAGGCCAGCGCGCTCGGTGGACGGGCATTTGCCCTGTCCGAGGCGAAGCAGCAGGAACTCCTGGCCAAGAACATCGAAACCTACAGGGACGCGATGCAACGGGCAGGCATCCAGCACCTCTAGGGAAGCCCTTACGTCGCCGTAACGGCGCGAAGGACCTCCCGTGCTGTGTCTTCCCATCGCGGCAACACACTGCTGGCTGCCTCGGCTGCTGCCCGCCATCCCTCCCGCAGGGCAGGGTCGCTGAGCCATCTCCGCAGGAGCTTCTCCAACGATCCGATTCCTGCCGTGAGATCGATCGCTTCACCGGCACCGTGGGCGCCGAGCGCTTCGACGGCGCCGGTTCCCTTGCGCACGACTACCGGTATGCCGTGAGCCAGGGATTCCTGGACCACCATGCCGAAGGACTCCGAGTGTGAGATCAACAGACTGAGTTCAGCACGGAGCCACTGCTCTTCCAAGGCCGGGCCGGAAAGCTCACCTGTGGTTTCCACCCGCTTTTCAAGTCCATTCCGGAGGATACGCTCCCGCACGGCGGCGGCGTAGGAGGGGTCTGCTTTTGTGGACCCCACGAGCGCCGCGGTCCACGCCAGGTCCTTGATCCGGGCCAGCGCGTCGACGAAGAAGATCTGGTCCTTATTGGGGAGTAAGGCGCCCACCATCATGAAATGCGGTGCCGCCGCAGCGCCTCGTCGACTTGGGCGTTCTTTCGATGGGCGATCTACACCGGGGGTCGCCAGGTGCACGTTGCTCAGGCCTAAGCTTCTGGCCGCATCGGCGGAACGGGAACCAGTGCAGATAAGACCCGTCGCTGTGCGGAGCGCGCTCGTTTCCACTGGATCCCCGCCGGAAGGGGGCACGTGAAGCAACACCCAAACGTGGTGCCCTGTAGCGGTTGCTGTCTCGATTTCCATAGGCGCGCCCGTGGCAATCAGGCCATCGACAATGTAGATGGACTGATCGCCTCCGGAAAGTGCGTCGGCAAAGCTGCTCAGGTCTGAGGCACTCCTCGAAGGCCAGTCGCCGTCGAGCTTGCAGACCGAGACCTCTGCGCCCTGGGCGCGGAGGGCTTCAGCCAGCCTCGCGTTGTAGATATTTCCCCCGGAACGATGGCGCACATTTGCGGGCAAAATCATATGGATCTTGACCAAGGGCTACTCCTCCATCACGCTGCTCGTTTGGCCTCAAGGTCCTCAGACCATGGTGTTGACCATATAGCCCGTCCAGCTTGCGTGGAAGGCGAACTACATGCCCGCTGCTCTGCATCGGCGGTAGATTGTGGGCATGGGTCAGACTTCTTCAGACCGTCGAGACGTGTTCGCTGACCGACTCTTGGGTGTCGCGGAGTTCACCCACGCACACTGGTTCTTCGGCAATCTCTATGAGGCGCTCGTCAAAATCCCGGACCGGGTCGCGGCCTCGGAAGCACGCCCCGGACTCCCTCGAACCCCCTTTGGGGCGGGAAGCCCCGGGCGCTACTACGCACCGATCGCACCGCTCAGTGCCCCTGCCGCCGTCGCAGCCCTGATCACCGGGTGGAAGCTTTCCGGCAGCAGACCTTGGTTGATAGTGGGTGCCGCCAGTTCCATCACGGGCGCGGCCGCTACGGCGTACCTGCTTCGATCCGTCAATCCCAAGCTGTTCTTCAGCCCCAAGCCGCTCGACGAGACGCGCCGCAGTCCGCTGTTGAAGCGGTGGTACAAGGTGCACGCCCTCAGGCTCACAGCCAGCGCCGTTGCCCTGGCCGCCATCCGCCAGGCCCGGACGCTCCGGCTCAGAAGCCACGGATAGCCCTCAGCCGGGACCGCTATCCCGGAGGACCCGGCGGTTCCTGATCCGCGATTCGCCGAAATCAATTCCGACCTGGCCAATCTCCCACGGTCCGCGGCCCCCGCGCATCGGCCTGCCCACAGCCACATGGGGTACCCAGTGAGGCGAACGGAATCCAAGGGCAGGGGAGCTGAGGATGAAGTCGTCTATGTTGTCGACCAGCAGTTCATCCAGGAGTTCATGAAGGGCGTGCACTAGGGAGACCTGATAGTCACGCACCGAGGCGGGCACATCCACTTCCAGCCCGCACACTCCGCCGCTGCCTAGGACGATCAGCCGTTCGGCACTCCCGGAGAAGGCATCCAGCACCGGCAGGGCTTCAAGCCACGCGATGGTCTTGAGCAGGGCGGACTCGGCGCTTGTGTTGCCTTTGGTCCAATCGGCCACGTCCCGGCAAAAGTCATCCAGGACGCCCAAGTGCAACAGCGTCATGTGCAATCCCCGCGGCCTGCGCAAGGCAAACACGTACCGCGCCAACTGCTCATAGTCCGAAGGTCCAGCCCCGACACCGAGGACCGGCACCTCCACCGTGATGGGCGGTGCTACCTGTGTCGTTGAATCCCATCCCCCGCGCGGACGGTTGGCCATGGATGTAATTATGCTCCGGCAGCAGTTGGTTCGCCTCAGGAATGCCGGTTCGACTGACTGGCCTATTGAGTGTCTCTCAGTATCTGAGGCATGAATCGCATCTGGTCGAGGCGCCATGTCAGCAACGGGTGCTCAGCCAGCAAGCCGGCCAACATTGACACCACCCTGTGACCCGTGCCATATTCATAGGGTGAACCTGTCAGACAGCCGGACAGCCGGACAGGCCGCCACTGGACAGCCAGCCGTCAGCCAGAAAGCTGCGGTTGGCCAGCGCACCGCCACAAGCGGCGCCGTCCCCCGGCCGGCCCAAGTGGCGCGGCCATCAAGCTCCCGGCCTCTCGCCCGCTTCAGTGCAGCGGAGGCCGTGTTCAGCGCCATCCGCCAGGACATCGAAGGCGGAACCGTGGAAGTGGGGGCCAAACTCAGCTCTGAAGCCACCTTGGCCACGCAGTACGGCGTGAGCCGCTCGGTCATCCGTGAGGCGCTCCGCTCGTGCACAGCGCTCGGGCTGACGGTGACCAAGACTGGCAAAGGCACGTTCGTCGTAGCGGACCGGGTGGCCAATGACCTCACACTTGGCCAGTACTCGGCACGGGACCTTAACGAGGCCCGCCCGCATATCGAAGTCCCGGCAGCCGGCCTTGCGGCGAAGCGCCGCAGCCCGGAAGACCTTGAACACCTCAAGGAAATCGTGGATTCAATGGCAGCCGAGACCGACCCTGAGACCTGGGTCAGCCTCGACGCCAGTTTCCATTCTGCCATCGCCCGCGCAAGCGGCAACAAGGTCTTCGAAAGCGTTGTCGCAGATATCCGCGAAGCCCTTGCCCATCAATCCGAAACCTTGAACATGGTGGCCGACCGCCAGCATGTTTCAGACGATGAACACCTCCGCATCGTCAAAGCCATCGAAGCCGGTGACGCCCCCGCCGCCGAAGCCGCCATGGCCGACCATCTCAGCGCCGTCAGCGTTGCCTTGGACACCATCCTCAGCAAATGATCCACCAACTGAAGGAAGTCATGCCCACCCCGCATGCACCGCGCACCGCTATGCCCGCAACCACCCCGGCAGCAACCATTCGAACCACCCCGCGCCATGTCCCCCTCGCGGAACAGACCCGCGACGGCTTGGTCGAGAGCATCCACTACGGCTCCCTTATCGCCGTCGGGCCGGACGGCGAAACACTCCTCGAAGCCGGCCAGCCCGACGCCGCGTTCTACCCACGGTCCTCCCTCAAACCGCTGCAGGCGGTCGCCATGGTCCGTGCGGGACTCAAGCTTCCGGAGAACCTCCTCGCCCTCACCGCGGCAAGCCACTCCGGCGCCGCGATGCACCTCGACGGCGCCGCACGCATCCTCGAAATGCACGGCCTGGACCAAAGCGCGTTGGAAAACAGCACCGACCTCCCTTACGGCACCGCCGAGCGCGAAGAATGGCTCCGCGCCGGCGGCACACCCACCCAGCTCGCACAGAACTGTTCCGGAAAGCACGCTTCCATGGCCGCCACGTGCGTGATCAACGGCTGGCCGGTCCATGGTTACCTGCATCCCGAGCATCCCCTCCAAATGCTTGTGAAGGACACCATCACCGAACTCACGGGCGAAGACGCCGCGGCCATCAGCACGGACGGTTGCGGCACCCCGCTCTTTGCCCACAGCCTGCACGGCATGGCCCGGGCCTATGGCCGTATAGCCGCGGCGGAAAACACGGAAGCAGAAGGCCAGGTAGCCCACGCCATGCGCACCTTCCCCGAGATGGTGGCCGGCGAGGGTCGCGACGTCACAGCGATCATGCGCGCAGTTCCCGGACTGCTCGCCAAGGACGGTTTCGAAGGCCTCCAGCTTATCGGCCTGCGGGACGGCACCGGCATCGCCATCAAGATTTCCGACGGCGGCGACCGCGCCCGCATGCCCGTCACCGTCCGCGTCCTTGAGGAACTAGGGCTCGACGGCGGCCAGCTCGCCACGCTCGCCAGCGCGCCCGTGTTGGGCGGCGGCCATTCGGTTGGCGTGCTCCGTGCCGCGAACTTCCTCGCATCCAACTGACTTCGACTGAGTCCAACTGACGCAGCCAAACAAGCACAAAGACCAAAGGACAGCAATGACATCTGCCGTGCACTCCACGACAATTCCAGAGTTCCGCTCGGAACATGATCTCCTCGGTGACCGCGACGTCCCTGCTGATGCCTACTGGGGCGTGCACACGCTGCGTGCCATCGAGAACTTTCCCATCACCGGCCACCCGCTGGCCAGCAACGCCAACCTCGTCAAGGGCCTCGCCGCAGTCAAGCTCGCCGCCGCGCGCACCAACCGCGAACTCGGCCTCCTGGACGACGAGCGGGCAGACGCCATCGAGCAGGCCTGCCAGGACATCTTGGACGGCAAGCTCCACGAGCAGTTCATGGTGGACGTCATCCAGGGCGGTGCTGGCACCAGCTCCAACATGAACGCCAACGAGGTCATCGCCAACCGGGCCCTCGAAATCCTTGGCCACCCGAAGGGCGACTACGCAAGGCTGCACCCGAACGACCACGTCAACTTGAGCCAGTCCACCAACGACGTGTACCCCACAGCCGTCAACCTGGCCACCATCTTCTCCGTGCAGGGCCTTCTTTCGGCTCTTCAGGAACTCCAGATCGCGTTCGCCGAAAAGGGCGAAGAATTCCGCACCGTGGTCAAGATGGGCCGCACTCAGTTGCAGGACGCCGTACCCATGACCCTTGGCCAGGAATTCGGCGGTTACGCCGTGACCGTGGGCGAGGACCGGGCTCGACTGGCCGAGTCCCAGCTGCTCATCCACGAGATCAACCTTGGCGCCACTGCCATCGGAACCGGCCTGAACGCCCCGGTTGGATACGCCGCAGCAGCCTGCAGGCACTTGGCTGAGATCACCGGCCTGCCGCTCGTCACGTCGGTCGACCTCATCGAGGCCACCCAGGACGTGGGCGCGTTCGTCCACCTCTCGGGCGTGCTCAAGCGCGTCGCCGTCAAGCTTTCCAAGATTTGCAACGATCTCCGCTTGCTGTCCTCCGGACCGCGTGCGGGACTGGGCGAGATCAACCTCCCGGCTGTGCAGTCGGGATCGTCCATCATGCCAGGCAAGATCAATCCGGTGATCCCGGAAGTGGTCAGCCAAGTGGCCTATGAAGTCATCGGCAACGATGTCACAGTCACCATGGCAGCCGAAGCGGGACAGCTCCAGCTGAACGCCTTCGAGCCGATTATCGTCCACAGCCTCCACAAGAGCATCTCCCACCTGGAAGCCGCGTGCCGCACCCTCACGTCGCGCTGTGTCCAGGGCATTACCGCGAACACCGAACGCCTGCGCCTCACGGTAGAGCAGTCGATCGGACTCGTCACGGCACTCAATCCGCACATCGGCTACGCCTCAGCCACAGCCATCGCCCAAGAAGCGCTGGCAAGCGGCAAGGGCGTCGCCGAGCTCGTTCTCGAACACGGCTTGCTGACCTCGGAGCAGCTCGACGAGCTCCTCCGCCCCGAACGCCTGGCTAACCTCAGCAACTAGGCTGAGCCGCGCAAAACGACCCACGACGGCGGCGCCCACCAGCCGCCGTCGAGCCTGAACGCGCGAAAAACCAGGCCGGACGGCGAGATCCGGACCCCCAACAGGACACCCCCTAAGGATTCCCATGACCAATGCACCCATCACGGACCACACCGTCCCGCCACAGGCGCACGCCACTGAAAAGCTCCTCCACGCCGAGGACAAGGGCTATCACAAGAGCCTGAAGCCGCGTCAGATCCAGATGATCGCAATTGGCGGCGCCATCGGCACCGGCCTGTTCCTGGGTGCCGGCGGCCGCCTCAACGCTGCGGGCCCCTCCCTCGTCATCGCGTATGCGGTCTGCGGCTTCTTTGCCTTCCTGATCCTGCGCGCCCTCGGCGAACTCGTGCTGCACCGCCCGTCGTCGGGCTCCTTTGTCTCCTACGCCCGCGAGTTCTTCGGCGAGAAGGCTGCGTTCGTTTCCGGTTGGTTCTACTGGATCAACTGGGCCACCACCACCATCGTCGACACCACGGCCGCGGCCCTCTACATGAACTTCTTCGGCAAATATGTCCCTTGGATCGGCGTCGTCCCGCAGTGGGCCTGGGCACTTATCGCGCTTCTGGTGGTGCTTTGCCTGAACCTGGTCTCGGTCAAGGTCTTCGGCGAAATGGAGTTCTACTTCGCCCTGATCAAGGTGGCTGCCCTGGCGGCGTTCCTGGTGATCGGCACGTACTTCGTCATCTTCGGCACGCCGGTACCGGGCCAAGAAGTGGGCTTCAGCCTCCTCGCGGACCACGGCGGGATCTTCCCCACCGGCATGCTGCCCATGATCATGCTCATGCAGGGCGTGCTGTTCGCCTACGCCTCGATCGAGCTCGTGGGGACCGCCGCGGGTGAAACGGAGAACCCCGAGAAAATCATGCCCAAGGCCATCAACTCCGTGGTCTTCCGCATCGCCGTCTTCTACGTGGGTTCCGTCATCCTGCTGGCGCTGCTGCTGCCGTACACCTCCTACGTCAAGGGTGTCAGCCCGTTTGTGACCTTCTTCGGCCACATCGGCGTGCAGGGCGTGGATGTGATCATGAACCTCGTGGTCCTCACCGCTGCCCTGTCCTCGCTGAACGCCGGCCTGTACTCCACCGGCCGCATTCTGCGCTCCATGTCCGTGGCCGGTTCCGCTCCGAAGTTCGCCCAGCGCATGAACAAGGCCGGTGTCCCCTACGGCGGCATCGCCATCACGGCCGGCGTCTCCCTGCTCGGCGTCCCGCTGAACTACCTCGTACCGTCCGACGCCTTCGAGATCGTGCTGAACGTCGCCTCCGTGGGCATCATCGTCACGTGGGCCACGATCGTCCTGTGCCAGATGCAGCTCAAGCGCTGGGCGGACAAGGGCTGGCTGAAACGTCCGTCCTTCCGGATGTTCGGCGCCCCCTACACCGGTTACCTCTCTCTGCTGTTCCTCGTGGGCGTGCTGGTGATGGTGTTCATCGACTCCCCGCTCACCATGCTTGTCACGGCCATCGCCTGTGCGCTCATTGTGGTTGGCTGGTACCTGTGCCGCAAGCAAATCCACGAACTCGCAGCAGCCCGCGACGGCTTCACGGGCAGCTCTCCCGTGATCGCCAACCTGCCGGTTGCTGGTGCAGAGGACAAGATCTAGCCCTTCAGTATTGAGTGCCCGACGGCGGCACCTGAGGTTCCGTTCGCGCGGACCCGGGTGCCGCCGTCGTGCGTTAGGTGGGTGCCAGACATCGGATCATTCGCCGTTAGGATGTAGCCATGGCTGTCACAGATGAAGCGATCAGCAAGATCAAGGACATGCTGATCCGCGGGGAACTCAAGGCCGGGGACCGCCTCCCGCCAGAGAAGGAACTGAGCGAGCGGCTCGGCCTCTCGCGAAGCTCTCTGCGCGAAGCCGTCAAGGCCCTCGAACTCATCCGTGTCCTGGACGTGCGGCGTGGGGACGGCACTTACGTCACGAGCCTTGACGCCAAGTTGCTCAACGAGGCCGTGGCGTTCGTCGTTGATCTTCATCAGGACCGTTCCATCCTGGAACTCTTTGAGGTCCGACGAATCCTGGAGCCCGCCACCGCATTCATCGCGACAGGCAAGATCACTCCAACGGCACTCACGGCCCTACGCGCCACGATGGACGGGATCGACGAGAACACCGACGTCGAAGAACTCGTGGCCCACGACCTCGAATTCCACGGCATCATCACCCAGGCCGCCGGAAACGACTACCTCGCCGGCCTGCTCGAGGCCCTCTCCAGCAGCACCGTCCGGGCCCGCATTTGGCGCGGCTTGACCCAGGAAAAGGCTGTGGCTCACACCCTTGCCGAGCACAAGGCCATCGCGGACGCCTTGGAACGCGGCGACGCCGAGCTGGTCCGGGCGCTTGTTACAGTCCACATCAGCGGCGTCGAAAGCTGGCTACGCCAGGCGCTCTAGCTTGCGCCGATGCTTCGCTGATGAAGCCCGTAAGTCCGGACCGCGGTCCCTTCAAGGAACTCCTGGCGCTCGGCCGAAGTCAGCTCCCCGGCGAGTTCCAGCAGCACCCCGAGTGTGTGTCCATACGGAGTACCCAAGGTGCTGACGGGCCAATCGCCACCGAACATGAGCCGCCCAGGACCGAAGGCATCCATCGCTTCGTCCCACAGTGGACGCAACGCCTCGGCCGTGTAAGGAATCCCCGGCAAATGCAGACCGGATACCTTGGCCACAGTGTTGGGCAGCTCCGCCAAGGCCCGGAAATCCGCACGCCATAAGTCCATCGCCGCAGCATCGCCCAACGGCGGCTTCCCGAGATGGTCCAGCACGACCATCAGCTCGGGCAACTCCCGGGCAAGCTGGACCGTACGCCCAAGGTGCCTCGGATAAGCGTCCGGAACGTCGAAGGCCAATCCGTGGCTGGCGAGCATGCGCAAGGAATAGCGGACTGTGGGCAACTCGAGGAAGTCGTCCCTGGGGTCGTTATGGACCAAGTGCCGGACGCCCCGGAACGCGGAGCTCACCAGGAACCGATCCAGCTCCGGCTCCGCTTCGGCGGGCTTTTCGAGGGGAATCCAGCCCACGACGCCGAGTACCCACGGGTTGCGGTCGGCGACGGCGAGCATGGACTCGGTATCCGCGAGGGTGTCGTCAGCCTGGACGAGCACTGCTCCCCCGACGCCCGCCGTATCCAGGGTTTCCCGGGCCTCGGCTTCGCCGAAGCTACGGAACAGTCCGCCGTGCTGCGGGCCAAGCCACGCATAGGGACACGGACCAGTGCCGGGTCCGCCGCCGGCTGGACCCGGGCCGGGACCCAGCTCCGGCCCGAGCTCCCACAGATGCAGGTGCGAATCAATCACCCGGGCACACCCGCCAAAGCCGCCCAGAGCTCTTCGGGCACATGCTCATTCATCCTCGCGGCATTTGTGGACACTTGCTCCGGGCTGCTGGCCCCCACCGTTACGTTCACGACAGCCGGGTGTCGCAGGCTGAACTGGAGTGCCGCCGTCGGGAGCTCCACACCGAAGTCGCGGCACACGCCGGCGAGCGCCCGGGCACGCTCCACCAGCGCCCGCGGGGCACGCGCATAGTTGTAGTGCGCGTCCTCGGCGACCTCGGGTCGCGCCAGCAGGCCGGAGTTGAACACGCCCACATTCACGACGCCGGTGCCGCGGGCCAAACAGCGGTCCAGGAGCGGAACGCCGGGCTGCTCAAGCAAGGTATACCTGCCGGCAAGCATCACCAGGTCCAGATCCGCGGCTTCGACGCATTCAAGTGCGGCTTCCGCCGAGTTCGTCCCGACGCCGATCGCCTTCACCATGCCGTCCGCACGCAGCTTTTCCAGTGCAGGCAAGGCTTCGCCGATCCCCTTGGTGAGGTCATGGACATCCGGATCATGCAGGTAGGCGATATCCACGTGGTCCAGGCCGAGGCGTTCGAGTGATTCCTCGATGCTTCGGCGGATGCCTGCTTCGGAAAAGTCCCACTGGCGTTTGCTCGTTGCCGGGACATCGAAACCTTCGGCGTCCTTCGCGCTGGCTCCGGCCGCATTCGGTACCAGCAACCGGCCCACCTTGGTGGACACGGTGAACTCAGTCCGGGGCTTCTCCCTAAGCACGGCACCAAGCCTGCGCTCGGACAGTCCCAAGCCGTAATGGGGGGCGGTGTCGAAGTAGCGGACCCCGGCATCCCAGGCCGCGTTGACAGTGGAGGCTGCTTGCGCGTTCGGCATGGCACGGTACAAATTGCCGATGCCGGCGGCGCCGAACCCGAGCTTGCCCAGCTGGCCATCCCATCGCGCGCCGCTCATGCCAGCTCCCATACCAACGGGATGCCCGAGTCATTGCCCGAATAGTCATCTTGGACGTCCAGAAGCTCCGCCATGCGGGCTTGCCACGGGACATTGGCCGGATGGTCCGCGAGCGCCCGGCGCATGGCTTGGTAGTCCGTCACCTCAACGAGGTGGAAGAGGTCCTGGCCGCTGCGCCAGATCCGCCAATTGCCCACGCCGGCCTCCTTCAGGGCAGCGACGAGTTCGGCAGGGATCCCCGCATGGGCATCCGCATAGTCCTGATCGGCACCCGGTTTGAGCCGGGTGTGCAGGGCAATGGTTTCCGGCACGCTATACCCCGGGCTTCAGGAAGAGTTCGACGACGGGCACCGCCACGTCCGGTCGTTGGACGGGCAGCTTCAGTGTCAGGGTACCGGCGGGTTGTCCTCCTGGGGTGGTGTTGATTGCCTCGCGGTCCGGTGAGATCT
Source organism: Arthrobacter sp. SE2 (assembly GCF_058244265.1). Classification (NCBI taxonomy): domain Bacteria; kingdom Bacillati; phylum Actinomycetota; class Actinomycetes; order Micrococcales; family Micrococcaceae; genus Arthrobacter; species Arthrobacter sp. SE2. Next base: position 38,814 of record NZ_JBZAYA010000020.1, read on the forward strand.
CGAGCATCGCGACTTCGGAGGCATCGTTGAGCAGCTGGGCATATTCCACCTTGCCGGCGAGTCCGGGGAGGTGGACGTATTCGAACGGCCACGCAAACAGATGCACGTAAAGGCGGTCCCCGCGGCGCGTGTACCGGGCGTCTGCGGGCGGGGTCCATGCCGCGGGTCCGGCTCCGTAGATGGCCCGGGAATGCAGCTTCATCCAGTCGCCGATGCCCCGGAGGGACTCCACGGCCCTCGGATCGAAATTCCCTCGGCCCGTGGGGCCGACATTGAGGAGCAGGTTGCCATCCTTGGACACCCCATCCACAAGCATCCGCACCAGCAGATCCACCGACTTGTAGTCCAAGTTGTCCCGGTCATAGCCCCAGCTGCCGTTCAGGGTCTGGCATGCCTCCCAAGGCACCTCGACGCCGTCCACCACCATGGGACCAGCCGGTTGGTACTGCTCGGGCGTGGCGAAGTCGCCGGGAATGTCCAGGCGGTCGTTGACGATGATGCCCGGTTGAAGTTCCCGGACCATCTTCAAGAGTTCCACGGAACCCCACGCCTCGCGGCCCTTGCCGCCCCAGATGTGCTTGTGGTCCTCGCTGGTGTAGGAAAAGTCGAAGAAGAGGTAATCGATCTGGCCGTAGTTGCTCAGCAGCTCGCGTACCTGGCCATGGAGGTATTCGCGGTAGCGCGCCAAGTCGCGGCCCTCGTTGAGTTTTTCGGCGTCGGGGTTGTCCCGTTCGGGGTGGAATCCGTCGATCGTGAAATCCGGGTGGTGCCAGTCAATGAGTGAATGGTAGAAACCCACCTTCAGGCCGAATTCCCGCAGTGCCTCGACGTATTGGGCCACCAGGTCCTGGCCGGATGGGGTCTTGGTGGATTTGTAGTCTGTGAGTGCGGAATCCCAGAGGCAGAAGCCCTCGTGGTGCTTGGTGGTCAGCACCACGTACTTCATGCCGGCGTCCTTCGCAGCACGGGCCCATTCCCGGGGATCGTAGAGATCCGGGTTGAAGTGCTGGAAGTACTTCTCATATTCCTCGGCAGGAATGCGTTCGCGGTTCATGACCCACTCGTGCCGGGCCGGCAGGGCGTACAAGCCCCAGTGGACGAACATGCCGAACCGGGACTCCTTGAACCAAGGTGCTTGGGCGATCATTGCTGGTTACTCCTTCAAAGTTGTTCTGACCTTGTTGTGTCTTTGGGTTGTTGAACGTGGCGTCGCCGGCCGGCGGTCTGGCGCGTTAGCGTTAGCGTCCGCCAAAGCCGCTCGTGACGATGCCTTTGACGAGGTGTTTCTGCAGGAGGATCAGCAGCAAAAGGGTGGGAGCCATCGAAATCACGGAGGCGGCCATGACGAGGTGCCACTGATTACCCTGCTGGCCGAAGAACATCTGCAGCCCGAGCGGAATGGTACCGAGGTTGTTGACGTCATTGATCACTACCAGCGGCCACAGGAACGAGTTCCAATAGCTGATGAAACTGAAGACCGCCAGCACAGCCATGGTGGGCCTGGCCAGCGGAAGCATGACCAATAGGAACGTCCTAAGGGTTCCTGCGCCGTCCACCCTGGCCGCATCGTCGAGTTCTTGGGGTACGCCAAGGAAGAACTGACGGAGCAGGAATGCGCCGAATGCCGTGAACGCCCAGGGCACAATGAGTGCCTGGAAAGTGTTCACCCAGCCCACCTTCTGCATCATGACGAACATCGGGACGATCAAGACTTCTTGGGGAATCATCAGGGTTGCGAGGAACACCATGAACACCAGGTTCCGTCCCCGCCAGCGCTGCCGGGAGAAGGCGTACCCGGAGAATGCCGAAACCACCAGGGTGAGTGCCGTTCCGGCAGCCGAGACCAACAGACCGTTGCCCATGAAGCGCAGGAACGGCATGTAGTTCAGGGCCTCCTGGTAGTTCTGCCACCGGAATTCCGATCCGAACAGTTTCGGCGGAACGCTGAAGATCTCAGCAGGGGGTTTGAACGATGTGGCGAACATGTAGATCAGCGGGGACAAGAAGAGGAGCGCGATCAGGCAAAGGATCACGTAGCCGATGGCAGGCCGGACCCTTGCGGTCCATCGCCTTCCGGGCACTCCGGAGCCACGGGGACGGGCGGTGAGCGGGCGTATCCGGCTGGTTGTCTCAAGCATCGTAGTGGACCCACTTCTTTTGTCCGAGGAACTGGACTGCCGTCACTCCCAGGATGATGACGAACAGGATCCAAGCGGCCGCGGATGCCAGGCCGAGCTGGTGGAACTGGAAACCCTGGTTGTAGATGTACAGGACGATCGTCGAGGTGGCCGAGCCGGGTCCTCCCTTGGTGAGGATGAACGGCTGGGCGAAGACCTGGAAGGAAGTAATGAGGGTCATCATCGTGCCAAAGAAGATGGACGGCGAAATGAGCTTGAGCTTGATCCGCCAGAAGATGGTCCAGGCGTTGGCGCCGTCGATCGCCGCCGCCTCGGTGAGGTTCTCAGGCACGGCGTCCAAGGCAGCCGAGAACACCAGCATGTTGTAGCCGAACCCCTGCCATACACTCATGACGACTATGGCCATCATTGCCCAGTGTTCGTCTCCGAGGAAGTTTGGCGCTGAAATTCCCGTGGTGCTTTGAAGGGTGCCGTCGATGAATCCACCGGGTTGGTAGAGCATCCTCCAGACGACGACGTTGGCCACCACAGGGGTGATCGAAGGAATGAAGAAGATGACCCGGAAGATGTGGCGGCCCTTGATGCGCGGAGTCAACCACGCGGCAAGGCCCAGGGAAACAACCAGGTTCAGGGGCACATAGAGGACCACGAACAGCACCGTGTTCGCGACAACCTGCCCGAAGATGGGATCGCTGAACAGCCGCTCGTAGTTACCCAAGCCAAGGAAACTCGGAGTTCCCAGGAGCGGCCAGCGGAAGAGGCTGATGACGAGGGAAACAACGATCGGCAGCAGTGTGAAGATCGCGAGGCCGAGGCCATGCGGAAGGGCAAAGGCCGGTCCCCACATGGTCCTCCGGCCTAGCTGGGCATCCGGCTCGGTCTTCGCCTTCCTTTTCGCCCGCCCACGGGAGATGGTTGCCTCGACTTCAGCAAGCGGCGCCTTGGTTGGCTTGAGTAGTGTCATTTCTCATTCCTTTGCGAAGAGTGCATGCCTGCCCGGCCGTTGCACAGGGACTGCCGGGCAGGCACCACACTGATCATCGGGGCAGCTGGGCCGCAATGTCTTTCATGACATCCGCTGCGCTCTGCTGTCCGTTGATGGATTTGACGAGATACTGGTTGAAAAGCTGGCCCAGTTGGTCGCTGTTGGTGTTGGTTGGCATCGGCACTGCCGTGGCCTCGGCGCTCTTGAGGGTCTCCGCGACTCCCGGAATGCCCGCGTTGTCGATCCACTTCGTCTGCTGGGCGGTGCGTGCGGCCAGTGCGCGCCCGGCTGCCGCCAGATTCCCCAGGACCTTGTCGCCGGTCATTTCCTTGAGGGCGGCAAAGGCCTTGTCCGGAGTAGCGCATTGCTTGGAGATGCCCCAGCCGGAGCCGGCGCTGAAGGTCTTCCCGCCGCCAGGGCCCACGGGAAGGGTGGTGACGCCTACTTTGAACTTGGCTTTGCCCTTGACGTCCAGCAGGGACCACGGGCCGTCAATATTCATCGCGGTATTGCCCGCCATGAATTCATTGGCGCTGAACGCCGGGTCGCCACCGGGCAGCTGCGGGGCGACCTTCTCCTTGTTTGTCAGGTCCGAGACCCACTGGAGTCCCTTGGCAAATGTCGGATCGCTCGCGTCCATGGTGCCGTCTTCCTTCAAGACGCGTCCGCCGTTGTAGGCGAGGACTTGCGATTCAACGAAGAGATCGGCCGTGTTTGGTGCGATGGCGTGCTTTCCATTGATCGACAGCTTCTTCGCGGCGGCCACGAACTCATCGGCCGTCCAGCCTGCTTTCGGGACGGGCACACCTGCGGCGTCGAACATGTCCTTGTTGTAGAACATCATCACCGGGCCCACGTCATACGGCAGGGCGTACAGATTGTTGTCGGCGCTGAGCCCCTTGATCATAGAGGGGTCGAAGGCGCTCAAATCCACGTTGTTCTTTTTGACGAGGTCGTCCAGCGGAAGCATGCCATCCTTGAGCTGCGCTGTCCGCAGGCTCTGTACCGCCACGAGGCACGGGGCCGTATTCGAGCTGAGCTGGGTGCTCATCTTGGTGAAGTAGTCCTGGAAAGTAGACCCCTGCAGGGTGATCTTCACATCGCCCAGGGTGTTGCTAACGTCATCGGCAACTTTCTCCCAGTTCTTCTGGTCTTCCGTGCCGCCGACCCACATGGCCCAGGTCATGGCGGTCTTGCCGTCTGCGGTACTGCCGGACGAGCTGCCCCCGCAGCCTATGAGTCCAATAAGGCCAAGTGCCAAGGCACCTGCCACCAACGCTTCTTTGCGCATATCTTTCACCACGTGCTTTCAGTAGGGAACTGTGCTTTCGAGGAATTTCGATGAAGGTTATTGCTGGGGAGTCAACGGATTGGACCCCGCGGCCCACACAGGGCCGTCGGGAAAGCTGTAGTCGGTCAGGGTGCCACCGACCATTTCGCCGCCGGCACCGGGCGCCGAAGGCGGCCAGTAGCAGCCGTCGTGGACATCCACCGGAGTGACGAAGTGCTCATGCAGATGGTCGACGAACTCAATCATCCGACCATTCTTGTCGCCGGAAACCGCCACGAAATCGAACATCGACAAGTGCTGGACGGCCTCGCAGAGACCCACTCCGCCTGCATGCGGGCAGACGCGGACGCCGAACTTCGCGGCAAGGAGGAGGATGGCGATGTTCTCGTTCACTCCTGCAACCCTCGCGGCATCCAATTGCAAGACCTGCAGTGATCCGGCCTGCAGCATCTGCTTGAACATCACACGGTTCTGGACATGCTCACCCGTGGCCACGAGGATCGGCGCCACGCCCCGGGCAATCGCGGCATGGCCGAGGACGTCATCGGGACTGGTGGGTTCCTCAATCCAGGCAATGTCATAGGGCGCCAGGTGTGCCATCCAGTCAATGGCTTCCTGGACGTCCCAGCGTTGGTTCGCGTCCACCGCTATCTTGATATCCGGTCCCACGGCATCGCGTGCCGTGCGGACGCGCCTGATGTCGTCTTCCAGCGAGGCCCCCACCTTGAGCTTGATCTGCCCGAAACCGTCGGCGACGGCTTCCTTGGCCAGGCGCACAAGTTTGTCGTCGCTGTAACCCAACCAGCCCGGCGTCGTGGTGTATGCGGGGTATCCCTCCGAGAGAAGCGCTGCCCTGCGGGCGGCGCGCCCCGGCTCCGCCCTCCGCAATATTCCCAGCGCCTCGGCGGGCGTGAGCGCATCGCTAAGGTACCTGAAGTCCACGAGTGCCACGATCTCCTCGGAGCTCATTCCGGAAAGCAGCTCCCACAGCGGGAGCCCGGCCCGCTTGGCCTTGAGGTCCCAAAGCGCGTTGACGACGGCGCCGATCGCCATGTGCATCACGCCCTTTTCGGGACCGAGCCAACGGAGTTGGGAATCGTGGGCAAGAAGCTTCCAGGTGCCGCCCATGTCGCCGAGCAATTCTTCGACGTTGCGGCCCAGGATGTGGTGGCGGAGTGCCCCGATCGCCACCGCCTCCACCTCGTTGCCGCGCCCGATGGTGAAGACGAAACCGTGGCCCTCATGACCGTCACCGGCGTCGGTACGGATCACCAAATATGCCGCCGAATAGTCCGGATCCGGATTCATGGCGTCCGATCCGTCCAGTTCCTGGGAGGTGGGAAAGCGGATATCGAAGGTGTCCACCGCGGTGATGACGCTCATTGTGCTCCTTGCTTGGCAGCAGGTAGTTTGCTGGGACGAGCGTAAACATCCGATGTCTGCATTGTCAATGGGTCACATTTCCGTATTATGGAGAGCAACAGCAGACTAGAGCTCGGATGTTAGAGCCAGAGCACGGAGGAATACATGAACATGAAATTCGCCCGGCTGGGCGCTGCCGGAAATGAAAAGCCGGTTGTCATCGCCCAAGACGCCAACGGCACCGAAAGATACTTCAGCCTTGACCCGCTGACGAAGGACATCAATGGAGAGTTCCTCTCCAAGGACGGCATCGCACGCACACGGGAAGCCCTTGCGGCCGGGAATCTGCCGGAGATATCGGCAGAGCGCCTCCGGATCGGTTCACCCATCGCGCGGCCTGGCAACGTCGTCTGCATCGGCCTCAACTACACCGCGCACGCGGCCGAATCCGGTGCCACACCCCCGGAATCACCGGTGGTGTTCCTGAAGCCAAGCAACACGGTCAATGGCCCGTTCGACGCCGCGCCCATTCCGCCGTCGTCGGAAAAGTACGACTGGGAGGTGGAACTCGGAATCGTGGTCGGCCGCGAAGCGTCATACCTTTCCAGTGCGGACGAGGCCGCTGACTGCATCGCGGGCTACGTCGTCGCCAACGACCTCTCCGAACGCGATTACCAACTGCCCGGCGCCGCGGGCCAGTGGACCAAAGGCAAGTCGCTTCCGCAGTCCACTCCCCTCGGACCGTGGCTGGTTCCCGCGGATGAGCTCGACGCCGGACACCTCGCGTTGCGCACGTGGGTCAACGGCGAGATCCGCCAATCATCGGACACTTCAGACATGATCTTCGATGCCCATACCGTGGTCCACCACCTCAGCCAGTACATGGTTTTGGAGCCCGGGGACGTCATTCTCACCGGCACTCCGGAAGGGGTGGCACTCTCCGGCCGCTTCCCGTACATCCAACCCGGCGACGTGGTGGAGCTCGAGGTAGAAGGGCTCGGACGCCAGCGGCAAGAGTTCTACCGCGCCCGCTCCGGTTCGCTTGCAGCAGTGGGCACCGACAAGGCCACGCGGTGAGCACCGAGTTCGAGGGGCTCGTAGCACTGGTCACCGGCGGGGCGTCGGGCATCGGCGCGGCCATCGCGGAGCGGCTCGCCGACGGCGGGGCGCAGGTCGCCGTGCTCGACCTCAACCCCTCCGGGACCCCGCATTTCGGGGTCGAATGCAACGTGGCCGACGACGCCTCGGTGCGCGCCGCCGTCGACGCCGTCGTCAGGAAGTTCGGCCGGCTCGACGTGGTGGTCAACAACGCGGGGATCGGCGCCCAAGGTGATATTTCTGCAAACGACGACGACGAATGGCACCGCGTGCTGGACATCAACGTGGTGGGCATCGCCCGCGTCAGCCGTGCGGCCCTGCCGTACCTGCGCGAGTCGACCGCGGCCGCGATCGTCAACACGTGCTCCATCGCCGCGACCGCCGGGCTGCCGCAAAGGGCCTTGTATTCGGCGTCGAAGGGCGCTGTCTTGTCCCTCACGCTGGCCATGGCGGCCGACCATGTCCGCGAAGGGATCCGCGTCAACTGCGTCAACCCGGGCACGGTAGACACCCCGTGGGTGGGCAGGCTCCTCGAATCCTCCGCCGATCCTGCCGCCGAGCGCGCCGCGCTCAATGCCCGCCAGCCACACGGCCGCCTGGTGGAAGCAGCCGAGGTAGCGGGCGCCGTCGCCTACCTCGCGAGCCCGCTGTCCGGCTCGACGTCGGGCACGTCCCTGGCGATCGACGGCGGCATGCAGGGGCTGCGGTTGCGCCCGGTGGGGTAGGCACGTAACGCAACGCCCGCGCAACCTCTCCCCGCCACTGATTCGCCTATGCTCAACACCAGGCAATCGATGGCGATCCACCAAGGAGCAGGGCATGAGCAATTGGCGCATCAGGGACTTCCACTCGTCGGACATGGACGGCATCCTGCACCTGTGGGAGTCGCTCAAAGCGGACAACGTGGACCCGGTCTATGCACTCTCCGAGGTCCTCGCGTCATGCGAGAAGGACCACGCCGTGGTGGCGGTGCAGGGCGAGCAGGTGGTGGGTGCCGCCGTCGGACGCGCGGCCCATGACCAGGGCTGGATCGTTTTCCTTGCCACGCTGCCCGAGTTCCGCGGACGGGGGATCGGCACCTCGCTGCTGGCCGCCGTCGAGAACCGGATGACCCCGCACGGGCTCAACAAGCTCTCGGCCCTCATGCCGGAGTCCGAAACCCGCGTCGAAGCGTTCCTGGGCCGCGGCTTCCTGCTCAAGCAAAACCTGCACTATTTTGAGCGGACCATCCCGGTGCAGCGCCAGGAGCTCGAGCCGTTGAGCCAGCTCGGCGGCCGCATCCTGGCCCGGGACCTGTGGGAAAACGTCGCCGGTATGCGCCGCGAAAAAGAGCTGCTCGAACGCCGACTGGTCCTTCCACTGGCCGAGGCCGACCTCGCCGACCAATTCGGCGTGGTGCCGCCGCGCGCCGTCGTGCTCTTCGGCCCTCCCGGGACCGGCAAGACCACCTTTGCGAAGGCGATCGCGTCCCGGCTCGAGTGGCCCTTCGTGGAGGTCTTCCCCTCGCGGCTGGCCGCCGACCCCAAGGGCCTTGCCGGCGCCCTGCGCGAGACGTTCCTGGAAATCGCCGAACTGGAACACGCGGTCGTGTTCATCGACGAAGTGGAGGAGATCGCGTCGCAGCGCTCCGGCGAGCCGCCGTCCCCGCTGCAGGGCGTCACCAACGAACTCCTCAAGATCATCCCGGCCTTCCGCGAACAGCCCGGCCGCCTCCTGGTGTGCGCCACCAACTTCATCCGCGCCCTGGACACCGCCTTCCTGCGCCACGGCCGCTTCGACTACGTCATCCCCATCGGCCTGCCCGACGTCCACGCCCGCGAAGCGATGTGGCAGCGCTTCATCCCGGCCAGCGTGGTGGACTCCGTCGACGTGGCGCTGCTCGTCTCGCGGACAGAAGGCTTCTCCCCCGCCGACATCGAGTACGCGGCACGCAGCGCCTCCCAGCGCGCTTTGGAAAAAGCCGTGTACGACGACGGCGCCGGCGCCTCCTCAGGGGGCCCCGCACCGGCGTCGAACGCCCGCAAGGGACCGGTCACTCAGGACTATCTCGACGCCATCGCCGACACCCGCACCACCGTCAGCGACGAAGTCCACCAAGACTTCCTCGAAGACATCGACTCTCTCGCCCGGGTTTAGAGCAACGCGGGGTCACTTACGGCCCATATTCGGGCCCTGGATGGGCGCCAAGTGACCCCGCGTTGGAGAAGGAGGAACCGTGAACCTGTTTCTGACCATCCTGAGCGGTGTCGCCTGGACGACTGTCTATTTTTGCGCGATCCGGATCGGGTTTCGCGACAAGACATATGCCATCCCGGCAGCGGCGCTTGGTCTGAACTTCGCGTGGGAGGTCATCTACTCGGTGCATTCGCTCAGCACGAGGCTCTCCGTGCAGGGCGTCATCAACATTGCCTGGGCGTTGGCCGACGTCGCGATTGTGTACACGTTCTTCGCGTTCGGCAGGCGGGAACTTCCTGGATTTGTCACACGGCCGCTGTTCATCGGATGGGCAGTCCTGCTGGGCCTGGCGTCGTTCGCCGTGCAATGGCTTTTCATCACCGAATTCGATTGGGATCCCGCGTCCCGGTACGCGGCTTTCCTGCAGAATCTGCTGATGTCAGGCCTGTTTATTGCGATGTTCGCTGCCCGACGCAGCCTGCGGGGCCAATCCCTGGTGATCGCTGTAGCGAAGTGGATCGGAACCCTCGCGCCCACCATCACCTTTGGGATCCTCGAGAGTTCACTGTTCATTCTGGGCATTGGCGTCCTGTGCAGCGTCTTCGACCTGACGTACATCGGGCTGCTGTTGTGGGCCAAGAGGAACCCGGGTGCTCTCTCCAAGGATCGGGACTCGGGGGGCCTCCCGGCGGTACCCTGAACCATGTCCATGAATCCATTGCGCCATGCACTTTCGCGCATGGGCGGGCGCGATCCCCAGGAGCTGAATCGCACCGCCACACCCTTGGAACTTTTCTTTGACCTGACTTTTGTCATCGCCTTCGGGGTGGCCGGCAGCCAGTTCGCGCATGAGCTGGCCGAGGCCCGTTTCGGCTCCGGGTTGATGGGCTTCACCTTCGCGATGTTCGCCGTCATGTGGGCCTGGATCAATTTTTCGTGGTTTGCCAGCGCCTACGACACTGACGACTGGGTCTTCCGGGTTGTCACCATGGTGCAGATGGTGGGTGTGCTCATCCTTGCCATGGGCATCGAACCGATGTTCCAATCGCTCGACGAGGGCCACCGCGTGGACAACTCCACCATGGTGCTGGGCTACATCATCATGCGGTTGGCGTTGGTGTTTCAGTGGCTGCGCGCCGCGAAGCAGGATCCGGAGCGCCGAAGCGCTTGCCTCACCTACGCGAAATTCCTGGTGGTGGCGCAGGTTGGCTGGGTGGTGGTGCTGATTGTCCAGGCCGACATCCTGACGAATTTCCTCATGGCCGCCCCGCTTTTCCTGCTGGAAATGGCGACCCCGACCATCGCCGAGCGCAAAGCCAAGACGCCGTGGCACGCGCACCACATCGCGGAACGCTACGGCCTCCTGGCCATCATCGCCTTGGGCGAATGCCTGATCGGAGCCATCGAATCCCTTCGGGCAATCGTGGCCCTTCACGGCTGGTCTGTTGACGCCGCCCTCGTGGGTCTCGGCGGGACCGGGCTGGCCTTTGGAATGTGGTGGATCTACTTCATCCTCCCGGCTGGCCACGCCCTGCATCACCAACGGCACCGGGCATTCGCCTTCGGATACGGTCACATGTTCATCTTTGGGTCGATCGCCGCTACTGGTGGTGGACTTCATGTGGCCGCGCTCTTCATTGATCATGCCGCCCACATCAGCGCCACCGTTGTAGTAGCCACCATCGCCGTCCCGGTGGCCCTGTTCAAGGTAGCCCTGAGTTCGCTGTATGGCTACCTGCTGGGCTTCGACCGCGCTCTCCTCGGAGTCACGGCTCTCGTGGTCGTGTTGCTCTGCGGCAGTGTGGGCCTGGCCGCCCTGGATGTCTCAGTTCCTGTCTGCATGATGGTGATTGTGGCGGCGTTGGGTATCTCGATCGTGATCGACGAACGGCGCGGGGCCCAACGCCGGGAAGCGGCACTGGAAAGGCTGAGGGCACACCCGGCCACTTAGGCGAATTCGCGGGTCTGGGCCCCAAATCGCTGTACCGGAACACAGCGAACGGCCCGCACCCACGATGTCGACGTCGGCACACCGGCACGAACGTACCGATTCCCGGCGACCAACCCTTGATTCGCCTCCAAAGTAAGCGGAAAATTATGAAACCGGCACGAACGTACCGGACGCGCACAACGCGCATGCCCACAAAAGGCTCGGAAGGATGGACATGTCCCCCAAGGAATTCACCGAGTCCCTCGGCGCCAAGGTCCGCGCCCGCCGCGCCTCCCTCAGCCTCAGCCAGTCCGACCTCGCAGACCTCGCAGGAGTCTCGGAACGGTTCGTCCGCTTCGTGGAGCAGGGGAAGACCACAGTCCAATTGGAACCACTCCTCGCGGTCCTCGGCACACTGGGCCTCGAGCTCAACGTCCAAGCCGCGGGCAGCCAGACTGCAAACAGCCAGCCATGACATTCCACCGCATCGCCGACGTCTACAAGCAGGGCATCCTGGCTGCGCGCATCGAGCGGCATGAAGGCGGCACCAAGTTCAGCTACTTGCCGCGGTACGTCGAATCAGGCGGCCCGGCCGTCGCCACAACGCTCCCGCTGACGCGCGAAGCAGTGTTCACCCCGAGCGGCGCAGTTCCGCCCTACTTCACGGGCCTCCTCCCGGAAGGCCGCCGCCTGAATTCACTGCGCCGGGCGGTCAAAGCCAGCGCCGACGACGAGCTCGCGCTCCTCATGGGCGCGGGCGGGGACGCCGTGGGCGATGTCCAGACGGTTCCCCACGGTGAGCCGCCCACGGAAGGAGGCTCCGCCGTCGTGCTCGATTCGAAACTGCCGCTCGACTTCGACGCGCTACTCGGCGATTCAGGCCTCATCGATCCTGTGGCATTGGCGGGGGTGCAGGACAAGTTGTCGGCCGGGATGATTTCGCTCCCGGTGGCGCAAGCGGGCAAGCGCTTCATCCTCAAACTCAACGCCCCCGAGTTCCCGTTCGTGGTGGAAAACGAATTCCTCATGTTCCGCTATGCCCGCAAGCTCCGGATCCCGGTGAGTAGCGTTCAGTTGGTGCACGACGTCGGCGGGCGGGCCGGGCTGCTCGTCGAGCGTTTCGATCGCCTCACCGGAGCCGACGGCACCCCCGTGCGTCTCGCCGTCGAGGACGGAGCCCAAGTGCTGGGCCTCTACCCTGCGGACAAGTACAGCGTGCCGTTCGGCGAGGTATGCGAGGCTTTGGCGGCGCACTGTTCCGCACCTCTCCCGGCCTTGCGGAACCTCGTCATCCAGCTGGCTTTCGCCTGGCTCAGCGGCAACGGCGACCTCCACGCCAAGAACGTGTCAATGGTTCAGTCACAGGCAGGGCTTCAGTCGCCGCAGGGCGAATACACCATCGCTCCGGTCTACGACATCCCCTCCACCGTGGTCTACGGGGACAAGACGCTCGCGCTGGGCATCGGCGGCAAGAAGAGCGGAATCTCCCGAAAGCACTTCCTTGCCTGGGCCGGCAAGCTCGGGCTCAAGGAGCGCGCGGCGGAAGGAGTTTTGGGACTCGCCCTCAAGGCCTCAGGCCCGCTCATCGCAGAGCTCGACGCCGGTGCCTCACCTTTCGGGCCGCTGCAGACGAGGGACTGGGTCAAGGAGCTCAAGCATCGGCGAAGGTTGATGGGCGGGTAGCTCGGTTCGATCCTAGGTTCGCGCGCATGGCGACGCTAGGCTCGCTCTCAGAGGCGAGATTGGCTCGCCGCGAGCCAAGGGATTGAACGTATGGCACAGCAGGCCGGACACCAATCGACTTCCACTGCGGGCACTCTTCCGCATTCACGCTCTTATCTGAGACCTACACGGTTGCTCTCTCAAAGCGAGCGGGAAAAGCTCCATCCATCGGTCCTGGCGGAGGCTGAGCGCCGGGCAGCAAGCATTCAGCTTCGAGTCGCGGATGCAATCACGGCCTTCGCCGGATCGATGAACTTCGTCTACCTGCACATATTGCTTTTCGCCGTGTGGATGCTCGTGTTCGAGCAGAGTCCGTGGCCGACATTGACGCTGATCGTCTCGCTCGAAGCGATCTTCCTCTCGACCTTCGTCATGATCGGACAGAACCGTCAGGCGGCTTTCCAGCAGGTGAAGGCGGACCATGACTACAACGCCCAGGAGCATCTGCTCGAAGAGAACACCGACCTCACGCGTGCGATTCACGAGCTCACCGCCCAGATCCACCAGCGTGTCTTGGCGGAAGTCACCGCATCCACTAGCCGGGAGGCGGCGGCCGCAGCCAACCCGATGCAGGACGAACCGACGAAACCGTAGACAGGCGGGACGTGCCGGGTCGAACTGCTAGTCCGCCAAGCGGTCCATCTCGGACAGCAGATCCGGGTTGATGCGCTGCAGGACCAGGTGGATTTCTCCCCGTGGAACCGCCTTGTAGAGCACTTCCCGGGCGTCCGCGTAGCGTGTGGTGGGTCCCTTGTCCGGCCATTTGTCGGCGAGCGCCCGCACGCGCTCCGGCACGGAGTGGTGGGCGTTGCAGGCGATCTTGACCAAGGCGCCGTCATGGTCCTGTGCGATGTGCAGCATGACGGCTTCATCGTTGTCCGAGTCGTCCTGGAATCGGCGCGTCACTCGTTCGATGATGCCCACGGCACGCTCCGAAACACCCATGTCAAGCAGCGCCTGCTTGGTAATAGGTGTGTCCTTGGCGATGTCGTGCAGGTAGCCCGCGATCCGGATGTCGTCGTCGAAATCGGCGAGCGCATCCCCTACCGCCAGCACGTGCTCGCGGTAAGGCCGCTTCAGCTTGTCCTTCTGGCGGTTGTGCGCCACTTCGGCAAGGACCATGGCTGTTTCAACGGTGAATCTCGGTTCGGTCATGGCTTCATCCTACTGAGCCAGTTCGGTGACTGCCTTCCGCACGGCGGCGCTCAGTTCGAGGTTGCGGCATCCCGCTCCACCCGGCTCGGCCTGTTGGGGCACGTACCCGAAGGCGAGTTCATACACAGGGTCAGCGAACCCCAAAGATGCGCTGGCGCCGTCGTGCCCGAACGCACGGTAGCTGCCGTATGGCGAGCGGGCGTGCGACTTCATGAACACGGTCCCAAAGCAGCTGGTCTCGCCGAACACTCGGTCAATGCCGAAGACCTGCTCGGCCGAGACCGCCTGGATGGTCTCTTCGCTCAGGAGGGGCGCGACGGCGGGACGGTCGCCGTCGGGGGCAAGTCCGGTGAGTGCCGCAGCGTAGACGCGGGCCATGCCTTCGGCGCTGGCGACTCCGGCGGCTGAACTCAGGCCGGCTGCGCGGACCTCCCGGATGTTGGGCAGGTCAAGGATGTCCCCCACGGCGGAGTTTGCCGAAATGCCGAAATGGCTCGCAGGATCAATCCACGGCTGGGAAGGATCCTCGGTCCAACGGAGGGTGGCATAGCGGGGCTCCTCGGACTCAGGTAGTCCCAGGAAGAAGTGTGCGCCCGTGACCGATCGGATGCGCTGCTCGTAGATTTCCTGGAGCGTGGACCCGGTGATCCGGCGGCAAAGCTCCTCCATGAAGACGCCGATGGTCAGGGCGTGGTACCCAAAGGCGGTCCCGGGCTTCCACAGCGGCCGCATCTGGGCGAGTTTGGCGGCGGCTAGCTCGGAGTTGTTGTATTCGGCCAGGGTGAGTCCGCCTTCGACTCCCAGAAGCCCGGCCTGATGGGAGAGCAGCTGGGCCACGGTGATCGTAGCCTTTCCTTCGGCGCCGAATTCCGGCCAGTATTTGACCACTTCGGCGTCGAGGTCCAGGAAGCCGCCCTGGACCAGCAATGCGATGACGAGACCGGATACTCCCTTGGAGCAAGAGAAAACACCGGTTACGGAATCCGGGCGGCGGTACGGCCCGCCGCTGATGTCCAATACCTTTACGCCGCGGTGGTAGGCCGCGAGCTGGGCCGAATATTCCGGGTCCTCATTGAGGAATCGGCCAAAGAGTTCGGCGACTGATTCGAATCCAGGGGCAATCGTCTGTGCATCCACCCGGACAGCCTAATCCCCGCCGCCCCCTAACCTCGCTACGCTCGGCCAGGGAACCCAGCAGCGTGGGCCCAGCCGCCCCCTAACCTCGCTACGCTCGGCCAGGGAACCCAGCAGCGTGGGCCCTGCCGCGAGTGTCCATGGTCACTACGATCTTGCCCTTGGCGCGTCCCTGCTCCAGCGCGGCGAAAGCGTCGCCGATCTTTTCGAGCGGATAGCTGCTGTCCACCACGGGTTGCAGCTTCCCTTCGGAAACCAGGCGTGCCAGGAATTTCAAGTCCTCGCCGCTGGGGTGCATGAAAAGGTAGCGGTACCGGACGTTGGCTTCACGGGCGCGGCTCCGGATTCCGAGGCTGATTGCCCAGAACAGCGCGGTCATCCAGGCCGGGGCCGCAAGGTCCTTCAGGGCCGTCTGCGGTTCGGGCATCCCGGCGATGCTGACCACTTTCGAGCCCGGCTTGAGGATCTTGAATGTCTGATCGAGTGTCTCGCCGCCCACGAGGTCCAGCGCGGCGTCGAAGCCACTGAGCACTTCGGCCAGGTTTTCCTTCGTGTAGTCGACGACGGCGTCCGCCCCCAGTCGCCGCACCAACCCTTCTCCACGGGGAGACGCGGTGGTGGTCACCTCGGCGCCAAAGTATTTGGCGAGCTGGATGGCGAGCGTTCCCACGCCGCCCGCGCCTCCGGAGACGAACAGCTTGGTCCCGGGCTTGACCTTGAGTTCGTCGCGCAATGCCTGCAACGCAGTGAGGCCCGCCAAGGGGAGGCTCGCGGCCTCGATGTAGCTGAGCGACCTTGGCATGAGCGCCACGAGATCCTCGTGGACGGCGGCGTGCTCGGCAAAGGCTCCCAGCAGGGTCTTGTCCACGCGGGCAAACACCCGGTCTCCCGTCGCGAAGCGGCTGACGCCCGGCCCTACGGCTTCGACGATCCCCGCCAGTTCGCTTCCTGCCACCAAGGGAAGTCTCGGCCTGGTGATCACCCGGACTGCACCTTCGCGCTGCTTGTAGTCCACGGGATTGAGCCCCGCGGCAAACACCCTGACCAGGACCTCGCCCGGACCGGCAATCGGCCTCGGGACGTCCTGCAGCTCCATTGCGTCGGCGCCACCGTAGCGGGTCAGCACATAGGCGAGCACTTAGGCCCCTTTCCGGAGGGTTGATTGCTGAATGCCATTCCATATCCATGGCCCGCGTGGCAATCGGGCCGGATCAAATCCATCCAAAGCCTTACCAAGCGGCGCTCCCGGCAAGCCGAGCGATTCCAGGATCACCTCCCGCACCTCCCCGGCAGACAGCCCGACGGCGGCAAGGTCGCCGAGCGTCACTGCACCGTCGCGCTTGGCCAGGCGGGCGCCGTCGCGATTCAGTACCAAGGGGACATGGGCGTATTCCGGAACGGCTATGCCCAACAAGGAGGCCAAATAGGCCTGGCGGGGTGTGGACGACAGGAGGTCGTCTCCGCGGACCACTTGGTCCACGCCCTGTTCCGCGTCATCCACCACGACGGCCAAATTGTAGGCAGTGACGCCGTCGTTCCGTCGGAGCACAAAGTCGTCCACGACGCCCGTGTATGGCCCCTGCAGCCCGTCCTCCACAGTCCATTCATGAGTCTCGGCGCGGAGCCGGATGGCGGCCGGGCGGGAGGCCCGCCGGATCTCAAGCTCCGCCGTGGAAAGGTTCCTGCACGTGCCCGGGTAGGCGCCTTGAGGCGCGTGCGGGGCGGACGGCGCGTCCTGAATCTCACGCCGCGTGCAGAAGCATTCATACGTCAGCCCGGCGTCAGTGAGCTGCTCGATCGCGTCGGTGTACAGCCCGGCACGGTCCGTCTGGCGAACGACGGCGCCGTCCCACGTCACGCCGATGGCTTCAAGATCGCGGAGCTGGACTTCCTCAGCACCGGCCCGCGCACGGTCGAGGTCCTCCACGCGCAGCAGGAAGGCGCGGCCCGTGGAACGAGCGAAGAGCCACGCGAGCATGGCCGTGCGCAGATTGCCTACGTGGAGCTCGCCGGAGGGGCTCGGAGCGAAGCGGCCAGCGGAAGTCATGGCACAAGACTATGCGGCGCCGGGCGCGCCTGCAGGATGCAGGGCAGGCCCGGGACACTGGGAGAATTACGTACCGTTAGTTTCCAAAGAAAGGAGCTACCTTGAGCTCACCTCGAATGAAGGCGACGGTTTCCTTCTGGAAAGCCGAAGAAGGTTGGGGGGAACTTATTCTTCCCGACGGGAAGAAATGCTTCGGGCATTTCTCGGTCATCCAGCAATCAGGCGGATACAGGTCCCTCGAAGCCGGTGATCCGGTGGAGGTCGAGTGGATGTCCGCCTCTCAAGATGGATACGAATATGTCGCGATGTTGATCCAGCCTCTCTGAGAACACGAGCCGGACAGCACAAGAGCCCCTCAGCTACCGCAACGCGTTCGGTGGCTCAGGGGCTCTTATGGTGGTGCCGGCCGCTGTCATGAGAGTGCCGGCGGGTGCGGAAAGACGATGCGTGAACAAGAGTCAATCAGCGGCTGCGTCTTTGCGGGACGGTGTTTCGGGGGGCCGGGTGGTGTACCGGAGGATCCGTAGCCTGTGGGGTCCGGCGGTAGCCTTTCCCTTCGTTGCCACTATTTGAACAGGAACACTACAACTGGCGCAACGGACTCAACCGTCACTGGTCAATCTGACCAATTCCTCGACAGAAGGCGAGCAGGAGATGGTCACTTTGCCGAAGTTGGCTCGGCGGCGGCCCAGGCGGCCAGGGCTCCTCGAAGCGCAGCACAAAGCTTGGTGGACACTTGGTCCTTGTCCAGGCCGACGGTGTTGAGCAGATCGAAAATTTCCCGGGGGTCGAAGAGGATGTTCCACAGGAACATCGCTTCGTCCCCGAGGGGCGGGAGGCCAAGTTCCTCGCAGGCTTCGCGGAGTGGTCGCTCCAAAGCCTCGGCCTGGATGGTCAGGTAGTAAGCGCCGGAGCGGAGCCGGGCCAGGTACCCCTCGCCCGATCGGGTGTGGACCATGGAACCGCCATGCTTGATGACGAGACCCACCCAATGCCGGCTGACGCTCTCCAGCAGTTCCACGCCGGAGGTGGTCTGGGCAACGCTGAAATCGCGCAGCTTCTCGCCAACACCAAAGCGGAACGCGGCCAGGACATCCTCCACCGACGCGAAATGCCGGTACGCAGTTGCAGGAGAGATCTCGGCTTCACGGGCGATGTCCGTCATGCTCACCGGGCCCTTGGCCTTGGCGAAGAGCTTCCCGGCGGCCCGCACCAGCTGGCGGCGGTTGCGTTGGGTGTCGCTGCGCATGGGCGCCCCCTTCCGTGTCAGATCCCAGCGTATCGCCTGAGCGGCGGGCGTAACGCTGGCCACGTCCGCGGCACTCACCGGAGCTCGGCCAGTCCGGCCGCCAAGCGCTCCACGCCGGCAGTTATGGCCTCGGAGCTGGCTGCGTAGGACAAGCGCAAGTGGAACTCGCCGTTCCGGCCGAACTCGCTGCCGGGACGGACGGCGACACCGTGGTTGCGAAGGTGGGCCACCATCGCGGCCGCCGGCAGCTCGACGTCGTACTTGGGGAAAAGGTAGAACGCACCTTCCGGTGAGCTGACCGTGAGACCTGGAATCTGCTGGAGCCCGTTGGCCATGAGCTCCCTCCGCAACGCATAGGAGGCGTGCATGCGTTCGATGTCCGGTCCACAAGTCTTGAGGGCGGTCAACGCCGCGTATTGCACGGCCTGGTTCATAGAGCCGTTGAAAGTGTTGTGGATCCGGGCGGCGGAGGCGATGACGTCGGACGGACCCCAGAGGTAGCCGACGCGCCAGCCGGTCATGGCATAGCTCTTGGAGAAGGTCTGGCAATAGATGGTCCGGCCCGCCAGGGCTTCGATTTCCAGTGCCGAGGTGAAGGGTTCGGGCGTATAGACGAGATCACTGTAGGCCTCGTCGGAAAGAATTAGCGTGTCGGTTCCAGCCACCATGTCGGCGAGGGCTTCGAGTTCGCGGCGGGAGTGCACGATGCCGGTCGGGTTGGAGGGGTTGCAGAAGACGAACATCCTGGCGCCTTCAAGCGCGGTGGCCAGTGCCTCGAGGTCCCAGTGCAGGTCATCGGCCAGTGGCACCGGCACGGTGATACCCCCGGCCATGCTCACGAGGTCCGCGTAGAGGGAATAGGTGGGGTCCGGGATGACCACTTTGTCGCCCGGGTTGACGATGCCAAGGATCGCCGCGGACAAGCCGGCCGTGCCGCCCTGCGTGATGAGCACGTCGCCTGGTCTGCCCACTCCGCCGAGGAGCTGGCCGATACGGGCGGCCAGCTCCTCGCGAAGCACCAGCTCGCCGAGCAACGGCGAGTAGTGGGTGAAGCCGTCCTCGAGGGCACGGGCCGCTGCTGCTCGAACCTGGGCCGGGGTATCGAAGTCCGGCTCGCCCATGGCCAAGGAGACAAGGTCCCCCTTGGATTGGGGCTGCTGCACCCGCAGCGATGTGCGCTGGATGCGCTGCACCGCCTCGGAGGGCTGGAAATCGGCGACGGCGGTGGCTGGCTCGAGTGTCATGAGGGTCCTGATCTGGGTGGTTGCTGAGGTTGTTTTGGCGGCGGGCGACTTGGTAGCGGACCGGGAGGACGGCGCGTAGAGTCTGCGGGGTTTCATCGCTGTGGTGCTTGGTCGGCAGGCGCATGGTCGGCGGGGGCTCCGGCCCAGCGGCTGATCTCGATGTCTCCGGAGGTATCCCGCTGGATCGTCGGGGCGATGACCAATTCCTGGACGACGGTGCGCTGGGGCAGCGTGGCCACCAGGTGAATGGCTCGGGCCACGTCCTCGGGCTGCACCATGGCATCGCGCTCCTCTGCGCGTGGCGGCCGGGCGCGGTTGTCCAGGATGGGCGTGGCGGTTTCACCGGGCAGGATCGTCACCGCGCGCAGTCCGTCGTTGCGGAAGGTGTTGTGGAGGTACGTCATAAAATTCCGGACCGCGGCCTTGGCCGCGCCGTACGCGGCGCCACCCAGGAGGTTCGGGTTCACTGCGGCGAGCGAGGAGACGGTGATGATGGTTCCGGTCTTGCGGGCCAGCATGTCCGGAAGGACTGCCTGGCTGAGCAGGTAGACGGCGTTGAGGTTGACATCCAGGACGTCATTCCATTCCTGCTGGCTGATCCAGCGGACATTGAGGACCTTGCTGGCACTGCCGGCGTTGTTGACAAGGATGTCCACCTGGCCCAGATTCTGGTGGACCCAGTCCAGCAGCGCGTCTACGTCGTCTTTGGAAGTGATGTCCGCGGCCCGGGCAACGGCGCGGCCGCCGTCGGCAACGATTTCCGCCGCAAGTTCCTGCAGCACGCCTTCACGCCGCCCCACCAGCACCACCGCGGCACCCTCGGTTGCCAGCAGGGCCGCCGTCGAGCGTCCCATGCCGGTACCGGCGCCGGTGATGATCGCGAGCTTGCCGTCCAGAAGTCCCATGGTTTCAGTTCCTTGCGTTTTTAGTGTGAATCATTTGAGATGCTCATCACATATGAGAAGAGTTTCTCATTTTAGAAGTTTATGGTCAAGTGTTTTCTTCGGGGACTGCGAGTCACGCTGCGGCGGGACTCGGCGAGGCCGCCACGGAACTTGCGAAGAGAGGGAGCCCGACGGCGGCAAACAAGGCGTGCACGCGCTCTTCCAGATGTGCCAAACCACGCTGCTGTTCCCGGTATTGCTCCACTGCCTGGTCGTTGCTGATCCAGCGGAAGGTCATCTTCCGGCCAGGGCTGGCCTGGCCAAGCATGGACAGGGAAGCTTTGGCTGCGACCGCCACAATCGGGTAGCCGGCGGTCAGCGTCCTTGAGCGGCCCAGGATGATGAGCTCATCGCCGTGCGGGATTTCGAACGCCCCGATCGGCACACCATGGGACACGATTTCCCCGAGCCCCTCCGGATGCACCACAGGCCCGTCCAAACGCAGGCCCACATGGTTGGATTTGGCGCCGACGGTGTAGCGGCTGGAGCTGAGCAGTTTCCGGATGCCGGGCGTCCGGTTCGTTTCGGGACCGTCGACGACGTCGATAGTCCACACCTCGGGGCTGAAGTCCGGCACGGGAACAGGCAGCCGGAACAGTGGCTGGGTCAGGAACGGGTGCGTGAATCCGCGGTATCGGCTGTGGAGGCTAAGCGTCTGACCGGGAGCGAGCTGTTGCGGGAAGCCCATGCGCGATTCGGGCGCCGCACTGCCCATGAAGCGGGCGGTTTCCAATTCGCCACTGAAGGCCAGATAGTTCCGCATGCCACCGCTGGACTTGGCAATAACAACTCGGGCTCCGGCGCGAAGACAAAGGGGCTCCCACATGGCAACAGGATCCCCGTTCACCGTGACTTCCGCCGGGACCCCGGTCACGGCGCACATCACGTCGTGAGTGGCCGTGAACGCGAACCGTCCGCCCATGATTTCCAGGCACGCGGCCTTGCGGCTGTTGCCCACCAGGATGTTGGCCGCGGCCGCTGAGTACTGGTCCGCGGCGCCTCCGCAAGGGACGCCCATGAACTCCGAATTCTCGCGGCCCAGGTCCTGGAAGGTGGACAGCCAGCCCGCTTCACTTACTTTGATGCCGATCGCGCGTTCAGGGAAGGTCATGTTCGCCTCCTTCCGCATCCGAGGCAGCGCCGTTCGAGCCAGCGCCGTCCGGAGCGGCACGCAGGAACTTACCCTCAAGCCGCGCCCATTCGCGATCCGGCACCACCTCGAAGCGCACCAAGTCTCCCGGCTTGTAGGAGGTGGCGGGATCTTCCCGGATGTCGCAGATGGTGAGCGGGGTCCGGCCGATCACCTTCCAGCCGCTCGGCCCGGGGAACGGCTGGATGATGGCGTTGGTACCGGCCACCATGACCGACCCGGGTTCCACGTTGGTCCGTGGCTCGACGCAGCGGCTGACCTGGCCCGGGAATTGCACGCCGCCCATCATGGGGGCCATGGCCGCGGCCAAGAGGTTGATGGTCAGCACCGAGGACTGGAACTGCTGCAGCACGTCCTCCGGCCTTAGGCCCAACTCCTCGGCAACACCCGGGAGGTCCGGGGAGAATTCCTCGCTCACGACCATCGGGATGACAAATAGTGATTGCGAGGCGCTAGGCGTTCCCGGTTCCAGGCCGTTGCCGGCCACCGCCAAGCGGATGGTCTGGGCCAATTGTTCGTGGGTCACGGCGAGGCAATCGAATTCGACCAACAAGGACTCGACGCCGGCCACGATGTCCAAGACCCCGTACGGCCGCACCTCCAGCAGCACGTCGCGGAGCCGGCTGCCCGCCGCCCGGCGGAAGTCGGCGTCGTCGTTCTTGACCCGGAGCATGAGGGCTGAGTCGCCGAACGGCTCAGCTTCCAGTTCGGGCGGGTGGTGCAGCCGCTCCGCGGGTGCTGTGTGCGTGGTCATGAGTCCTGCTCGGTGGTACGGGTGATGGATCCGGGTTGTTGCTCAGCTTCAGACCGTGGCGAGCCGGGCCTTTTCGGCGAGGACTTCCTGGAGTCCCGTAGCTTTGATCCCCGCCTTGTCCAAGGCCGCGCGAAGAGCCGTACCGTTCTGCAGGACTTGCGGGTGGTCGCCATGGAGGAGCACGACGTCGGCATCGTGGCCGAGCGGGACCACCTTGCCGGTGACGGCGCGGACGGTCCCCTCGGTCACCACCTGGACCACGCGGCGGCCGATTTCCTCGGGGTCGTGCAGGAGAGCGCCTTCGCTGTTTCGGGAGACGGGCATGCCGTCTTCGCCGTAGCCGCGGTCCGCAAGGAAGACGTAGCCAACCTGAAGGCCGCGCTTGCGGGATTCATCGGCCAGGAGGCCGTTCTGGCAGATCACGATGTAGGAGGGGTCGTAAGCCTTGATGGCGTCCGTGATGGCGCGGGCGTGCTTGGCGTCCGTCTGGGCGATGCTGCCCATGCGGCCATGCGGAGCCACGTGGCTGATCTTGCCGCCGTGGATGCGCGCGAACGCGTCCAGGGCACCGATCTGGTAGAGCACGTCGGTGCGGATTTCTTCTTCGCTGGCTTCGATGAGGCGGCGGCCGAAGCCAACCAAGTCCGGGTATCCGGGGTGTGCGCCGAGTTCGATGCCGCGCTCCATGCAGGCCTTGACGGTGGCATCCATGACCCGCGGATCGCCGGCGTGGAAACCGCAGGCGATGTTGGAGGCGGTGACGAGGCCCAGGAGGGCGTCGTCGTCGCCGATCGTGTAGTTGCCGTAGCTTTCGCCAAGGTCTGCGACGACGGCGACTGAATTGATGCTCAAGGTGACTCCCGCTTCTGTTCGTTACTTAGGGTTAGACGGCGGCGGCTGCCGTTTGGGTGGCTGGCGGCCGCCGCCGTCGGGGTTCTGGTGGTCCGGTACTAGTGCGTCTGCAGGGGCTGGCCCTTGGTTTCCTTCAGGAAGTAGACCGAGACGAGCGTGATAATGGCCGTGCCGATCGAGGCGTAGGCGGGAACCATGCTGTTGCCTGTGGCCTTGATGAGTTCGGTCATGACCAGCGGGGCGCTGCCGCCGAAGATGATGGTACTGATGCTGAAGCCGATGCTGTACGCGCTGTAGCGGACGGTGGTGGGGAACATTTCGGTCAGCACGGTGTGGACGACGGCGGCGTGGCCGGAGAACGCGATGGCCATCACGACGGTGGCAACGCAGGCCAGCGGCATGTTGCCGGTGGTGATCATGGCGAACATCGGGTACGAAACCACGGCCATGAGCACGGCGGAGAGCGCCAGTACCGGCTTGCGGCCGATCCGGTCCGACAAACGGGCCATCAGCGGGATCGCGATGATAATGGCCACGAGGCTGACGGCAGTCACGAGGAGGGCCTGGAGCATGGTGAAGTTGTGGCCCGAGCCGAGCTGGGTTTTCAGGTACGTGGGCATGTAGGCGAACAGCAGGTAGTAGCCGGGGCCGTTCAGTGCAGGGAGGAAGATGGTCAGGGCGATGGCCTTGAGGTGACGCTTGGAAGTGAAGACGGTGCGCAGCGGGTTGCGTTCCACCTCGTTGCGTTCACGGAGTGCCGCGAAGTGCGGGGTGTCTTCCATTTTGGAGCGGATGTAGAAGCCGACGTAGCCCAGGGGCAGGGCGAAGAGGAACGGGATCCTCCAGGCCCAGGCCTCCATGGTGGAATCCCCGAGAGCGGTGATCAGGCCGGCGGAAATGGCGCTGCCGAAGAGCAGTGCGCAGAACGAACCGACCGCGATGAAGCTCATCGAGTAGTTGCGGTGCTTGTTGTGGGCGTACTCCCCCACGAAGGCCATGGCGCCTGCCACTTCGCCGCCGGCGGAGAACCCCTGAAGGATGCGGAACAGGATCAGCAAGGCCGGAGCGGCCCAGAAGATGACCGAGTACGACGGGATGAGGCCGATGCAGGCGGTGGCCCCGGAGATGAGGAGCAGGAGGACGGCGAGCAGGTTCTTGCGGCCCAGCCGGTCACCCAGGAAACCACAGATGACGCTGCCGAAGGGGCGGGCAAGGAAGCTCACCAGGAAGCCGACGTTGGTTAGGAGCAAGGAGCCGACGTCCTTGGAACCCATGATGTTGATGGCCAGGTACGTCGTCAGCAGGCCGTAGATGCCGTAGTCGTACCATTCCACGAAGGAACCCATGGTGCCGGCAAAGGTTGCCTTGCGCACCATCCCGCCGTCAGCGGTTACGACTTTGATTTGAGCGGTGTTCAGTTCCACTGAGTCCGTCGATTGCTTTGTCATGGTGGGTGCTTTCAGTCTATGAGGGGGCTGGGGTGGGGGAAAGCGATGTCTAGCTGTATTCGCGGGTGATTTCCGCGGTCATCTCGGCCTCGTGCGCGGCCACGGCAATGACTCGTTCCAGGATTTCGGCGGCACGGGCCTGGGGGATGATGACCACTCCGTCGTCATCGGCAGCGACAATGTCACCCGCCGAGCAGACGATGCCGCCGATTGCTACGGGTTCGCCGATGACTCCCGGGCCGTTCTTGAACGGACCGGCAGGGGTGACACCGCGGGCAAAGACGGGGAACTTGATTTCGGTGATGGTGGCGCGGTCGCGGATGTAGCCGTCAATGACGGCTCCGGTGGCGCCGGCGGCTTCGAAGCGCTGGGACAGCTGCTCGCCCACCAAGGCACGGTGTTCGTGGCCGAAGCCGTTGATCACCACCACGTCACCGGGCTGGATGTAGTTCAGCGCTTCGATGACGGCGGCGTTGTCTCCCGCGGCACCGAGGACGGGCAGGGCCGAGCCGACGCAGCGGGCACCTTCCCAGACCGGGCTGATTCCGCCGTCGACGATTCCGAGCCGCTCCATGGCATCACCGATGTTTGCCACGGGGAACGCTTCGAACGCGCGGACCAGTTCGCGGGGCGGCCGGGTCCAGGATGCGGTGCGGACGGTCAGTTCTAGTGTTGTTGCCATTTTCTTCGCCTTTGGTTTCTTCCCAAGAGCCGGCGCTGTGAGCGTCGATCGTCTTGAGACGTCAATCACATATGAGAAGAGTTTCGCGTTTTAAATTCACGCCGTCAAGGGTTTCCCGTTACGGGCATGTAAATGATTCGCAACCATGGCTCGCAGGCGTACTGGTTCTGATGGCGGACCGCTCTGCAGGGATTGTGCGGGAGAATAGCTACGACTGGACATTCTGACCAGTCAGACCTACGGCGACTAGGCAGAAAGCGGTAGCGATGCAGGAATTGGATTCAACAGACAAGCGCATCCTTGCCGCGCTCGACGACGACCCCCGGGTGCCGATCATGGTCCTCGCCCAGCGCTTGGGCTTGGCGCGCGGCACAGTGCAGTCGCGTCTGGAGCGTATGTCGGCGTCGGGCGCTTTGCGTCCGAACAGCAGCCGCGTGGTGCCTTCCGCGCTGGGCCGCGGCGTTGCGGCGGCGGTGAGTGCGGAGCTGGATCAGAGCCGACTGAACGAGGCGATCGCTGCCCTGCGTAACATCCCAGAGGTGCTTGAATGCCATGCGCCGGCCGGGGACACCGACCTCATCATCCGCGTGGTCGCGACGAGCCCGGACGATCTGTACCGGGTCTCGGAAGAGATCAGGCTGTGCCCCGGAATCGTGCGCACGTCCACGAGCATGTTCCTGCGCGAGGTGATTCCGTACCGGACGACGGGGTTGCTGCAAAGCTGAGGTCATATTTGGAAGTAGTGGTTTCTCCGGGGTGTCCGGTGCGGGTCGGTGTGGGGTGGCGGGA